>DATCLV010000506.1:0-2257 GCA_036563745.1 Acidimicrobiales bacterium
CCTCCCAGTACTCGACCTCGAGGCCCCAGCGCTGCCCGTCGCCGACCACGGCCCGGATGAGCTGGCCCAGGTGGCCGATGGCGACGCTGACCGACTCGACCTCCGCGGCGGCCAGCTGGTGGAGGACCACCTCGAGGATCGAGCACTCGTCGCCCAGGGGGACGAGGGGCTTGGGGAGGCTGGTGGTGTAGGGGCGAAGGCGCACGCCCTTGCCCCCTGCGAGGATGACGGCGTGCCGCCGCGCGCCGCCAGGAGCGTCGTCGTTACCCAACTCTTTCCTGTCCTTCCGCCGTTCCGCCGGATGCTCATGTCGTGGTGAGCGGCGGTCGCCCGCCCGGCCGCTCCGACGATGGAGAAGATCCCAGCGGAGGGTGCCGGTGTCAACGCGAAGCGAGCGATTTCGACGGTTATCGGGCGCGTGGCGGGATTCACCGGGCGGGGTGCGCGGGATGGCGCCCCGCGCGGGGAATCCTTGAACGCATGCCTGGGGTGCCCGAGGTCGTGCGGCGGTGGTGGGAACGTGCCCGCGCCCACGAGCGCTGGCAGCGGTGGCAACCCCGGCTCCGCATCTGGGGCTTCACGATCGGCGGCGCCCTGCTGGCCGTGGTGCTGGCCGGCCGGGTGCGCGCCGACATCGGTCCGTTCGACGCCACGGTCGCGGCCCGGCCGTCGCTCGGCAGCCAGACCACGGTCCGGCTCGCGCCGCTGGGCACGATCGTGCTCGACACCCACGACTGGCCGATGGCGCTCGACCTGCGCGTCGACCAGATCGGGCTGCAGGAGGCCGAGCGCATCGCCCAGAACCCCGCGCAGGTCGACCAGCTCGGCGACGACGTGGCCGACGACGTCAGCCGGGCGATCCGCCGCCTCGCCCTGCGCTGCGTCATCGTCGCCGTGCTGGGTGGCATCGCCGGCTCGCTGCTCGCCCGGGCCCAGTGGCAGTCGCTGGCCCGGGGCTCGCTGGCCGGCGTCCTCGTCGTGACGGCGGTCGGCGGCGGCACGGCGCTCACGTTCGACGCCAACGCCGTGTCCGAGCCCCACTACACGGGCCTGCTGCGGGCCGCCCCGGCCGCCGTCGGCGACGTGGAGGCGATCATCGAGCGCTACGGCGAGTACCGGGCCCAGCTGAGCGACCTCGTCGGCAACGTGGTCACGCTCTACCTGGCGGCCGAGGGCCTGCCCACGTTCGCCCCCGACGACGGCACGATCCGTCTGCTGCACGTGAGCGACATCCACCTCAACGTGCAGGCGTTCGACGTGATCGACCAGGTCGCCGACCAGTTCGACGTCGACGCCGTGGTCGACACCGGCGACATCACCGACTGGGGCACCCAGCCCGAGACCCGGATGTTCACCGAGATCGAGCGGCTCGACGTGCCCTACGTGTGGGTGCGCGGCAACCACGACTCGCCCCGCACGCAGAACGCCATGTCGGCGGTCCCCAACGCCGTGGTGCTCGACGGCGACGCCGCGGACGTGGCCGGCCTGCGCATCTGGGGCATCGGCGACCCCCGCTACACGCCCAACAAGGACCAGCCCACCGACGATGACGACGGCGGCCCGGACGAGGTGGAGCAGGCCGTGGCGTACGCCCCGGAGGTGGCCGAGGAGCTGGCCCAGGACGTGCCGCCGGAGGTCGACGTGGTGATGGTGCACGACAGCCGCATCGCCGCCGACCTCGGCGGGCAGGTGCCGCTGGTGCTGGCGGGCCACACCCACAAGCCGTCCGAGTCGGTGATCGAGCCGCCGGAGGACGACGGGTCCGAGGACGACGAATCCGAGGACGAGGCGTCGGAGGACGAGGGCGACCAGGACGACGAGGCGGCAGACGACGCGGACCCGGCCGACGACCGGACCACGACGACCACCGCCACCACCACGACCACCACCGTCCTCGACGGCGCCGAGACCGTCGCCCAGGAGGGCGACGGGGAGCCGACGGAGACCCTGCTCTTCATCGAGGGCTCCACCGGCGGGGCCGGGCTCCGGGGCCTGCAGGGCGAGGAACCCCACCCGCTGACCGCCACCGTCCTCTACTTCGACGAGGAGACGCGGCGGCTCGTCGCCTACGACCGCATCACGATCAAGGGCTTCGGCGAGACCGGCGCCACCATCGACCGGCAGATCATCGCCCGCGACGACGAGGACGCGGCCGGCGACCGGGACGACCGGGACGACCCGGGGGCGAACCCCGCCCGCGACGCGCCTACCGGCGGTTGAGCGCCGCCAGCCCCTCTCGCACGTCCCAGACGTGGTG
>DATCLV010000509.1:0-8767 GCA_036563745.1 Acidimicrobiales bacterium
GACCACGGCCTCGTCGGGCTCGCCCAGGTGGCTGGCGACGGCGACCCGCCGGGCCCCGCAGCCGGCAGCCAGCAGCGCCCGGCCCAGCGCCTCGGGCGGTTGGTCGCGCGACACCAGCACGGCGACCTTCGGGTGCTCCTGCACGGCGGCGACCGCGTGCTCCAGCGGCCGCCCGTGGGCCGAGACCACGAGGGCGTCGTCCCAGTTGGTGCCGACCCGGGCGAAGGCCAGGGCGACCGACGAGGGCGTCGGGTGGACCCGCAGGTGGTCGGGGCCGAAGCGGGCGGCCGCCAAGCGGACGAGGCCGAAGAACCCGGGGTCGCCGGCGGCCAGCACGACGACCCGCCGGCCCTCGTCGCGGCGCTTGGCGGCGAAGCCGAGGACGGCGTCGAGGTCGCCCCACAGCTCGACCGGCTCGCCGGGCAGGTCGGGCGGCAGCAGGGCGAGCTGGCGGGCGTGGCCGATGAGGACGTCGCCGTGGCGGAGGGCGTCCTCCGCGGCGCGGCCGTACCACTGGCCGCCGTGCAGGCCGACGATCTCGATCGGCCGGCCGGGCTCGCCGGGGCGGCCGGGCTCGACGGGGGCGTCAGGCACGGGTGACGACCTCCTCGCCCTCGAAGTCGACCATCACGACCTCGACCGGCAGGGCGTCGCCCATGTGGGCCTCGCACGCCCGGGCGGCCCGGCGGCACAGCTCGGTCAGCGGCTCGACGGCGTCGTGCGCCAGGCACACCTCGGCGAAGTGGCGGGCGGTGGCCGTGGCGGTGGCGGCCTCGACCACCTCGGCGGGCGCGTCGCACTGGCGGGCGACCTCGGCGAGCAGCTCGCCGTCGACCTTCGACCGCCGGTAGTGGGTCATCAGCACGCCGGCCGCCAGCTTGGCGATCTTCCCGGCCATGCCGACCCAGGTGATCCGCTCGATCTGCCGCGTCCCGGCGGCCCGCCGCAGGGCGATGCCGGTGAAGTCGCCGACCTCGACGAAGCAGACCGGCGGCAGGTCGGGCAGCAGCCGCTGGGCCCGGCGGTCGCTGCGGCTGCCGGTGGCCAGCACCAGGTGGCGCTGGCCCTGGGCGGCGGCCACGTCGACCTGCTGCACCACGCTGGCCCGGTAGCTGGCGGTGGAGAACGGCTTCACGATGCCGGTGGTGCCGAGGATGGAGATGCCGCCGACGATGCCCAGGCGGTCGTTGGACGTCTTGGCCGCCATCGCCTCCCCGCCCGGCACCGAGATCGTGACGACCAGCGAGCGGTCGGTGACCTCCCGGACGGCCTCGGCGATCATGCGGCGGGGGACGGGGTTGATGGCCGGCTTACCGACCTCCAGGCCGAGGCCCGGCAGGGTGACCGTGCCCACGCCGTCGCCGCCCCGCAGCTCGACGCCGCCGACGAGGATGGCGGCGCCGCTCCCGGGGGTCGGTGCCGGGCGCTCCGGGCCTTCCGGGTCGTCCCCGCCGTCCGGGCCCTCCGGGTCGGGATCGGGGCGCCAGGCGGCCTCGGCGGTGATGTGGGCGCCGTTGGTGACGTCGGGGTCGTCGCCGGCGTCCTTCACCACGGCGCAGCGGTGGGGGTGGCGGGCGTCGACGTCGACCACGGGGAACCCGACCCGCCGCCCCGACGGCAGCGGCACCTCGACGTGCTCCGGCGCGGCCCCCTCGACCAGCCACAGCGTGGCCGCCTTGGCCGCGGCCGAGGCACACGTCCCGGTGGTCCACCCCGTGCGCAGCCCCTTGGCCTGCGCGACCTCCGGCGCCAGCGGCGGCTCGTGCGTCCCCGTCACGGCGCTCCCCCCTGTTCTGCCCCGGTCGCGCCGGCGTGGGGGGCCGTGCGGGAGACGAGCGCCGTGCGGGCGTCGGTGGGCCGGGCCGACGGGCGGCCCTGGGTCGAGCCCTCGGTGGACCGCAGGCGGTAGGCGGTGGTGTAGGCGGGGGCGTAGAGGTGGCTGCGCCGCTCGTCGCCCCGGTGGGCCAGCGCCTCGCCCACCAGCACCAGGGCCGTCATGGTGGCGCCGGTCGACCGCAGGGTGTCGGCCAGCTCGCCGACCGTCGTGGTGACGACCTGCTGGTCGGGCCAGGTGGCCCGCACCACGACCGCCGCCGGCGTGGCCGGCGTGAACGCCGAGCCCGGGGCCAGCAGCTCGGCCTGGAGCTCGTCGGGCCGGGCCGCCGACAGGAGCACGGCCAGCGTCCCGCCGTGGGCGGCGTAGGCGGCGACCCCCTCGCCCTCCGGCATCGACCGGGCGGTCCGCCCCGCCAGCCGGGTCGTCACGACGCTCTGGCTCACCCCCGGGATCGTCAGCTCCCGGCCCACCAGCGCCGAGGCGGCCGACACCGACGTCACCCCCGGCACGACCTCCCACGACCGCCCCTCGGCGATGCACCAGTCGACCTGCTCCTGGATGGCCCCGTACAGCGACGGGTCGCCCGAGTGGAGCCGGACGATCGGCGTGGCGTCGTCGTGGCGGGCGTAGACGGCGAGGACGTCCTCGAGCGTCATCGTCGCCGAGTCGTGGACCTCGACACCGGCCCGGCAGTGGTCGAGCAGCTCGGCCGGCACCAGCGAGCTGGCCCAGATCACGACCTCGGCCTCGGCCAGGCGCGCCGCGCCCCGCACGGTGATCAGGTCGGCCGCCCCGGGCCCGGCGCCCACGAAGCTGATCACGACGCCCCGACCCTCCGGGTGCGGCGTCCCTTGCCGCCGGCGCCAGGTGCGTCACCGGCACCATCGGCGGCATCGCCGTCGGGCGCGCCCTGGTCGGGCGCACCCTGGTCGGGCCCTCCCTCGTCGGGGTGCGCCGACAGCACCGGCGGCGTGGGCGGCACGGTGCCCTCGGGCGCCGGGAGGATCACCGTCGCCAGGTAGCTGGCCGGGGCCGTGCCCAGCTGCCGCAGCGGCCCCACCCGCTGGCCGGTCATGCCCAGCAGCTCGCCCACCACGGCGTCGTCGAGCCGACCGGCCTGCCGGGCCGCCTCGGTGAGCGCCGGCAGGTGCCGCCCGCCCTTGTAGAGCACGACCGTGCACTGGGGGTCGGCCAGGTCGCGCGCGAGGTCGGGGTCGTCGTCGCCGTCGAGCGCGGTGCGGACGCTGAGGCGCTGCCGCTCGTCGACCAGCGTGGTGCGGGTGCGCGACGCCAGCGACTGGAACGCCATGATCCCCGGCACCACCTCCACCTGGGTGCCCGGCCGGCGGGCCTCGACGGCGTCGGCCAGCGCCGAGAACGTGGAGTAGGTGAGCGGGTCGCCGAGGGTGATGAACGCCACCTCCTCGCCGTCGTTGAGGTAGCCGGCCACCGTGTCGGCGATCTCGCCCATGGCCTGCGCCCGCAGCTCGGGGTCGGGGTGCATGGCGAACGCCACGCGCTCGACCTGCACGTCGGGCGCCGCTTCCCGCAGGATCGTCTCGGCCCGGCCGATGGCGTCGGGCGACGTGGACGGGCCGATCACCCGGTCGGCCCGGCGCAGGGCGTGCAGGGCGCGCATGGTGAGCAGGTCGGGGTCGCCCGGGCCCACGCCGACGCCCACGAGCCGACCTGGCACCGGGCTGTCGTAGGTGATGGCCGCCTTCACGGCGGCGGGCCCGCGCGCCAGCACCTCCAGCTCGATCGCCGAGCGCAGCACCTCGGCCTCCGAGCGCCGGGTGGCGGCGGCCCGGGCCGACAGCGCCCGCTTCAGGTGGTCGGGGAGGTAGACGGACGTCTTGCGCACGGACGTAGGGTACTACGTAGGGCAACCCGCCGGTGGCGAGGTCGCCGCGGAATCCTCGGCTGTCGTCCGGCCACGCACCGCGGCGGCCGCGCAGGCGGCGACGAACCGCTCGACCGGCGCCGGGTCGCCGCCCGGGTGGACGTGCAGGTAGGTGGCGAGCAGCGACGGCGTGGCGAACCCGTCACCCCGCCGGCCCCACCGGCCGGCCAGGGTCAGCGCCTCGCCCGCCGGCTCGACGGTCGAGTAGTGGAACTCGTGGCCCCGCAGCTCGACGTCCGGGCCGCCGATCGGCGTGGGTGTCGCCGGGGTGGCGGTGCGGTAGCCGAGGTGGAGGCGGTCGGTCATGCGGGCGGCGGCGGGCACGACCCCGGCCATCGGGGCGCCGTCGAGCTCGCGGCACAGCCACAGCAGGCCGCCGCACTCGGCCCAGGTCGGGAGGCCGTCGGCGACGCGGCGGCGCACGTCGGCGAGCAGGGGCCGGTTGGCGGCGAGGTCGGCGGCGTGGACCTCGGGGAACCCACCCCCGGCGAGCAGCCCGGCCGTCCCGTCGGGCAGCCGCTCGTCGGTGCGCGGGTCGAACGGGGCCGGCTCGGCACCGGCGGCCACCAGGGCGTCGAGCGTGTCCTGGTAGGTGAACGTGAACGCCGCGCCCGCCGCCACCGCGACCGGGAGGTGCCGGTCGCCGGGGACCACCCGCCGGGGCGCCGGCGGCGGCGGGACCCGCAGGTCGGGGGCGGTGCGGGCCAGGCGCACGACCGCCTCGAGGTCGACCTGCCCGGCCACCGCGGCGGCCAGGGCGTCGAGCGCGGCCGTCACCGCGGCGGGACGCTCCGCCACCGGCACCAGGCCGAGGTGGCGGTCGCGCCAGGTGAGGCGGTCGTCGCGCCGCAGCGCGCCGAGGACGGGCAGGCCGAGCGGGGCGAGCGCCTCCCGCAGCAGCTGCTCGTGGCCGTCGGAGCCGACCCGGTTGAGGATCACGCCGGCCACCGTGACGCTCGGGTCGAACCGGGCGTAGCCCGACACCAGGGCCGCCACCGACGCCGACAGCGCCGCGGCGTCGACCACCAGGACCACGGGCGCCTGGAGGAGGCGGGCGACGTCGGCGGTGGACGACGGCGCACCGTCGACCGCGCCGTCGAACAGCCCCATCACGCCCTCGACCACCAGCACGTCGGCGCCCCGGGCCGCCCGCCCGGCCAGCGGGGCGACGGCGTCGGGGCCGCAGAGCCAGGCGTCGAGGTTGCGGGGCGGCCGGCCGCTGGCCAGGGCGTGGTAGCCGGGGTCGATGAAGTCGGGCCCCACCTTGGCGGCCGCCGGGCGGTGGCCGGCGTCGCGCAGCGCCCGGACCAACCCGGTCGCCACCGTGGTCTTCCCCACGCCCGAGTGGGTGCCGGCAACGACCAGGCGCGGCCCGAGCACGGACGGGGAGAGCGTCGGGGGCGCTGCCGGCATGCCACCGACCGTAGCGCGATCATGCCCTACGTCATGCCACCCGTTCCGGGTGTGGCTGCTACGGTGCTCGGCCGATGGCACCCGACGACCGCACGGCCGCCCCTGCCCCCGGGTCTGCCCCCGGCCTCGCCGCCGGGCCGGGCCCCGCCTCCGCCCGCGCCTCGGGCGAGGGGCTCCTGCTGGTAGGGCACGGCTCGCGCTCGCCCGAAAGCGTGGCCGAGATGGGTGCGCTGGCCCGGCACGTGGCCGACGCGCTGCCCGACGTGGCGGTCCGGCTCGGCTACCTGGAGATGTCCGACCCGCCGGCCGGTCCCGTGGCCGACGAGCTGGTGGCGCTCGGCTGCCGCCGCATCGTCGTCCTCCCGCTCATGCTGCTCGCCGCCGGCCACGGCAAGAGCGACGTGCCGGCGGTCGTGGCCGAGGCCCGCCTGCGGCACCCGCACGTCGAGTTCGTCTTCGGCAGCCCCCTCGGGGTGGCGCGCGACCTGGTCGCCGTGCTGGGCGACGCGGTCGACAAAGCCGGCGGGCGGGGGCTCCCGCTGCTGGTCGTGGCCCGCGGCACGTCCGACCCCGACGCCAACGCCGAAGCCCACCGCGCCGCCCGGCTGGTCGCCGAGTGGACCGCGGCCCCGGCGCTCCAGGTCGCCTTCACCGGCGTCACGTGGCCGCTGGTCCCCGAGGGCCTGCAGGCCATGGCGGCGCTCGGGCACGAGCGCATGGCGCTCGCCTTCTGGTTCCTGTGCAACGGCCGCCTGGTCGAGCGCGCCCGGGCCGACGTGGCCGCCTTCGTGGGCGAGGCGCCGGCCGGGCAGCGGGAGGTCGTCGACGCCGGCTACCTCGGTCCCGACCCCCGGGTCATCCCGCTCGTCACCGAGCGCTACCGCGAGGCGCTGGCCGGGGCGCCGCCGGTGTACTCCTGCGACACCTGCGCCTACCGCGCCCCGTTCCCCGGTCTGGAGGACCGCGTGGGGCAAGCTGTGGGGGTGGGCCACTCCCACCTGGCCCTGGAACATCGTGAGCACGGGCACGGCCACGGCGATGGGCACCATCACCACGGCAGCCACGGCCACCACCATCACCACTGACGTCATCCGGCGTCGGTGGGCGCCGCTGGTTACCGCTCGTACTGTGGCGATACGGTGACGCGGCGTCCGTCGTGTCAACATGTCCGAGCCGTTCACTGGCTCGGGGGAGTGTCGGAGAGATGGCGGAAACAGGCGTGATCGCCGCGAGCGCGGCCGCAGGTCACCCGGACGAGACGTCCGGGTCGTCGTCGGACGCGGACGCGGAAGCCGAATCAGGGACCGGCGTCGGCGCGGGCGCTGGCGGGGACGACGCCGCGGCCGGCGGCCGTCCTCGGCCGCCGATGCCGACCGCGTCGGCGTGGTGCCTCGTCACCACTGCGATCGTGCTGGCGCTGGTCGTCGGCGTGGGCGTGCGGGCGGCGATCGACGGGTGGCTGCCGCTCGGCGACAACGGCTTCTTCGCGCTCCGGGCCCACGACGTGTTCAGCCGGCACCCGCCGCTGCTGGGGACGGCCTCGTCGGCCTCGACGTTCTCCAGCGCTCCCACCAACCACCCCGGCCCGCTGCAGTTCGTGCTGCTCGCCGTGCCGGTGGCGCTGCTCGGGGTCGGCGCCGGCTCCGTCCTCGGCACCGCCCTGGTCAACGCGTCGGCGATCGGTGGCGCGGTGTGGCTCGTGCGCCGGCGCCTGGGTCCGGCCGCCGGGGCGCTGCTCGCCGTGGGCCTCGCCGGGCTGGCGTGGGCGATGGGCAGCGTGCTGCTGCACGAGCCGTGGGGGCCGTTCGCCGTGCTCCTCCCGTTCGCCCTGTTCGTGGTGGCGGTCGGGATGGCGGCGGGCGGCGACGTGCGGGCCCTGCTGCCGCTGGTGGTGGCCGGCAGCATGGTGCTGCAGACCCACGTGAGCTACGTGCTGCTGGTCCCGGGCCTCGGTGCGCTGGGCTTCGCCGGCGTGATCCTGTGGACCCTGCTCGACCGCCGGGAGGGCTCGTCGTGGTCGGCGTCCGCGCCATCGGGGTCGACGGCGGGCGGCGGCGAGACGGCGACCGAGCCCCTCGACCCGGCCCGGGTGCGGCGCCGGCTCGTCGTGTCCCTGGCGGTCGCGCTGCTGTGCTGGCTGCCGCCGCTGGTCCAGGAGGTGCGGGGGAGCCCCGGCAACATCACGGCGCTCCGCGACGCCGCCCAGGCCGAGTCGCCGGCCACGGTCACCCTCCAGCAGGCCGTCCACCTCATGGCGGGCACGGTGGCGCTCCCGCCGTGGTGGTTCCCGCCGGGCTTCGAGGAGGTCGCGCCCCTCTACAACGACCTGGAGATGTCCCAGAGGACCCCGGTGGCCAACACGGCCACCGCGGTGCTCGTGGCGTTGCTCGGCCTGGCGTTGTGGAGCGCGTGGCGCCGGCGTGACCGCGTGGCGCTCGGCGCCCTGGCCGGCGCGGTCGGCGGCCTCGCCCTGGGGATCGTCAGCATCCTGCAGGCACCGGCCTACGGCGTGTGGGCCGCGTCGTACACCCGCTTCCTGTGGCCGCTGGCGCTGTGGGTGTGGTGCAGCCTCGGCCTCACCGCCGTGCGGGCGTGGTCGGCCCGCCGCGCCCGGCACCTGCGGGAGGGCCGCGCCTCGGTCCTGGCCCGCCCGTGGTGGCCCCGGTTGGGATCGGCCGTGCCGCCCGTCGCCGCGCTCGCCGCGCTGGTCGTCGTCGTGTTCGCCGCGCCCTACCGCGACAACCACGTCCTGGACCGGGAGCCGTGGCAGCGCACCGGCCCCCGACTGGTCGACGCCGTGCTCGACGCCGTCGACGACCTCGATGGCCCCGTGCTGGTGGCCGAGACGCTCAGCCAGTCGAACTACGCGTACGGGCCCTACGTGATGGCCGAGCTGGCCGAGCACGACATCGACTTCGTGGTGGCCAACCCGACGATCGCCCGCCAGGTCGGCGAGCACCGGTCGGTCGCCCCGGGGGACGACCCCGTGGCCGAGCTGCTGATCCTGCAGTACCCCGACCCGAACCTCGGCGGCGAGACGATCTTCTCCGCCTCCGGTCTCCCTGGTGGCCTCGATGAAGCGATGGACGAGCTCACCGCCCGGCTGGAGGAGGACATCCGCGAGCACGGTCACCTCGAGGTGACCGACGAGGCGCACGACTTCGTCGCCACCAACGCACCGGAGCTGCTGGACGGCCTCGAGGCCGCGCTCGCCCAGGACCCGCTCACCCCGGAGGGCGTCGTCCTGGCCAACAACTACGCCTTCGGCCGACCGCTGCGGTGGCAGGACGGCACCCCCCTCGACCAGGACCTGGTGGCGCGCTGGGCGAAGCTCGACCGGGAGCGGGACGAGAGCCGGGTCATCGTCGTGCTCCGCCCCCTGCCGGCCCCGTCGGCCTGACCGCGCCGGCCCGCCCCGCCGACCACCGCTGGCCAACGCCGGCCCGCGGCCCGCCGGCCCGGTGCGCCTTGGGCACGGTCGTCGTCATGGTGGTCGGGGTTGTGGGTTGTGGTGGTGGTGGTGGCGGTGGTGGTGGGGGCAGAGGAGGCGGGCGTTGTCTTGGGTGGTGGGTCCTCCTTGGGCGTGGGGGTGGATGTGGTCGATCTCGCAGTGT
>DATCLV010000516.1:0-2014 GCA_036563745.1 Acidimicrobiales bacterium
GTGCCCGGCTACGCCAACTGGTACCGGTACTTCATCTTCTGGCAGAACGTCGAGGGCGTGCGGTCGGCGGCGATCGTCGACCCCGAGTGGGACGGCGGCGAGACGTCGGTCAGCGCCATCAACGACGGCGCCCGCCAGATCCTCACCGCCTACATCCAGCTGCAGTTCGCCGACATGCCCGAACTGCTCCCCCACGTCATCCCGCAGTACCCGCCGTTCGCCAAGCGGTTCATCCGCGACAACGGGGCGTGGGCCGAGGCGCTGCGGCGCGACAACGTCGAGCTCGTCACCACCGGGATCTCGGCGATCACGCCCGAGGGCGTCGCCACGGTCGACGGCGAGGTCCACGAGTGCGACGTCCTCATCTACGGCACCGGGTTCACGGCCTCCGACTTCCTCATGCCGATGAAGGTGGTGGGGCGCGAGGGCGTCGAGCTGCACGAGAAGTGGAAGGGCGACGCCCGCGCCTTCCTCGGCATCACGCTGCCGCAGTTCCCCAACCTGTTCCTGCTCTACGGGCCCAACACGAACATCGTGGTGAACGGGTCGATCACGTACTTCTCGGAGTGCGAGGTGCACTACGTGCTCGGCTGCATCCGGGAGCTGCTGGCGGCCGGGGCCCGGGCCCTGGAGCCCACCGTGGCCGCCCACGACGCGTACAACGAGCGCGTCGACGCCATGAACCTGCAGATGGCGTGGGGCGTCTCCAAGGTCAACAGCTGGTACAAGAACGCCACCGGCCGCTCGGCGCAGAACTGGCCGTTCTCGCTCCTCGAGTACTGGCAGCAGACCCGGAAGCCCGACCTGTCCGACTACGTGGTGCACTGACCCGCCCGAGCGGGCGGGCTCAGCCGCCCTCGGCCGGCGCCGTCGTCTCCGCCTCGGCTTCGGGGGTCGGCGCCTCGTCGCCGCGGGCGACGGCGATCGAGACCACGACGTCGCCGGGCTGGCAGGCGGCGAAGTCGGCGTCGCCGAAGGCGATGCGCCGCGCGCCGCGGATCAGCGCGACCGGCAGGCGGCCCTCCAGCGGGCGGGGCGGGCCGCCCACCTCCTCGGCGGCGACCGGCCGCTGCAGTAGGTCGAGCCCGTTGCCCATCACCAGCAGGTCCTCGAACACCGAGACGGCGTGGGGTTGGTCGGTCGCCTGGCCCAGCAGGTGCCCGGCCGCCTCGGCGGACACGATCACCGTGTCGGCGCCCGACTGCTTGAGCAGGTGGGCGTTCTCGGTCTCCCGCACCGCCGCCGAGATGCGGACGGTCGGGCTGAGCTCCCGGCCGGTGAGCGTGATGAGGGTGGCGGTGTCGTCGCGCCCGCACGCGACGATGAGCCCGTGGGCCACCGGGAGCCCCGCCGTCCGCAGCACCTCGGTGCGGGTGGCGTCGCCCTGGACACAGGTCAGGCCGTTGCGCTGGGCCTCGTGGAGGGCGGTCTCGGAGCGGTCGACGACCACGATCCGGTCGTCGGGCGTGCCGGCGGCCCGGAGGCTCGCGACGGCGCCGCGGCCGGTGGCGCCGTAGCCGACGACGACGGTGTGGGCAGACATGCGCTTCCTCCATCTGGACTCGGCGAGGGCGTGGCGGAACCGCTCGGTGAGCAGCTCGATGGTGGTGCCGACGAGGACGATCAGGAACAGGACGCGAGCCGGCGTCACGACGAACGCGGTGACGGCCCGGGCCGCCGGCGACACCGGCGTGACGTCGCCGTAGCCGGTGGTCGTGAGGGTGACGCTGGCGTAGTAGAAGGCGTCGAGCGCCGACACGGGGTCGCCGTCGAGGTCGCGGTACCCGTCCCGCCCCAGCCACGTCACCACCGTCACGAGCAGCAGCAGCCCGACGGCCACACCGATCCGTCGCAGCAACGACCCCAACGGCTGCTCGGTCGCCGGGAACAGCACCTTCGGCAGGGGGCTCACCACCCCCGGAACCTTACGATCCCCACCCTCCCCCGAGATCCACCCTCCGGTGGTGTCGGTCGTGCCGGGGGGCGACGTCAGGGGTTGGTGGCGATCGTGGTG
>DATCLV010000525.1:0-3506 GCA_036563745.1 Acidimicrobiales bacterium
GGGTAGCGTCCGGGGATGGCCGGCAAGAAGCAGGGGGAGTCGAGGGAGGGGGTCGACCTCACCAACCTCGACCAGCCGCTGTTCGACGGGGCCGACGCCACCAAGCGCGACCTGGTCGACTACCTCGACGCCGTCAGCGACCGCATCATCCCGGTGCTGCGGGACCGGCCGCTGTCGGTGGTGCGGGTCCACCGGGGCCAGGAAGCGTTCATGCAGAAGAACGTGCCCAAGTACGCGCCGGACTGGGTGAAGACCGTGAAGTTCTGGGCGGAGACGTCGAAGCGCGACGTCGCCTACGCCCTCTGCAACGACCGTCGCACGCTGCTGTGGTTCGCCAACCAGCGGGCCGTCGAGTACCACCCCACGCTGGTCACCGCCGACCGCCCGGACCACGTGACCCACCTCATCCTCGACCTCGACCCGCCCGAGGGCGTCGACCGCGACGAGGGCTTCCGCCTCGCCGTGCGGGCCGCCCACCTGGTGCGGGGGGCCCTCGACGAGCTCGGTCTCGCCGGGGCGGTGAAGACCAGCGGGGCGAAGGGCGTCCACGTGTTCGTGCCGGTCGACGACGAGGTCGCCATCGAGGACGCGGCCGCCGCCACCCGGGCCATCGCCGTGCGGGCCGAGCAGCTCGACCCGTACGTCGCCACCACGGCCTTCATGAAGGAGGACCGGGGCGGCAAGGTGTTCGTCGACTCCACCCGGGTGGGCGGGGCCACCGTCGTCGCCGCCTACAGCCCCCGGGTGCGACCGGGGGTGCCGGTGTCGTTCCCACTGGCCTGGGACGACCTCGACGACGTGACCCCCGGCGACTTCACCATCCACACGGCGGTCGAGCGCCTCGGCGACGCCGACCCCTGGGCCGAGCACATGCCCGCGGCCCAGGGCCTCGGCGCCGAGCTGGTGGAGGAGGGGCACGCCATCCCGGTCGCCCGGGTGCAGGCCATGCACGAGGGGAAGCGCCGGGCCCGGGCCCGCCGCCAGGCGGAGCAGGACTGACCGGGCGGACCGGCCGACCCGGCGACCACCCGGCCGTCGGCGTCAGTCGTCCGAGTCGACCGGCTCCGGGCGGTCGACCAGCGCCACCAGCTTCTTCGGGGCGAGCAGGCAGTAGCTCTCCGTCAGCAGCTCGGCGACCTCGTCCCAGTCGGTCGCGTCGTCGAGCACCATCCCGAGGACGTTGGGGTTCCACCGGGTCGGGAAGAACGGGTGGCCGGTGGCGCGCAGCACGTCGAGCTCCTCGCCCGCCGACCGGAACGTGAGGATCACGGTCAGCCCGTCCCGCCCCGCGACCCCGGCGTTCTCGGCCACCACCTTCGGTCGCTCCGCCTCGACGCCCATCACGTGGGCGAAGTTGCGCTTGCGGATGCACCAGCGGGTGCCGGCCCACGCCTTCTCCTCGTGGGCCTCGGGCAGCGCCAGGCAGATGGGCCGCAGCCGGTCGACGATCTCGGCGGGGGCGTCGGCGTAGTCGCTCACCGGATCGGACCCTACGTTGCTCCCATGACCGACACCACGCGGCCCCCGCGTCCCGTGCTGCAGCTTCGCCTCGTCGTCGAGGCCGAGGACTACGACGAGGCGGTCGCGTTCTACCGCGACGTGCTCGGCCTCCCGGAGCAGGCTGCGTTCGCCGGCGACGGCGAGGCCCGCGTCGCCATCCTCGAGGCCGGGCGGGCGACGCTGGAGCTCGCCAACCCGGCGCAGCGGCGGGTGATCGACCAGGCCGAGGTCGGCCGGGACACCGGCCCCGGCATCCGGGTGGCGTTCGAGGTCACCGACACCGAGGGGACCACCCGCCGCCTGGTCGACGCCGGGGCGGAGCTGGTGGCGCCGCCGACCGAGACGCCGTGGCGGTCGCTGAACGCCCGGCTGCGCGGCCCGGCGGGCCTGCACCTCACGATCTTCCAGGAGCTGGAGTCGCTGGAGGAGCGCACGGCCCGGACCGGCTTCGGCACCGACGCCGAGCGCCGTGCGGCATCGGCGGGCGCGGGCGACGGTGACGGCGAGCGCTGAGCGCGACGGCGCGGGCGCCGGTCAGGGCTTGCGGCCGACCCCGACGTAGTACGCGGTGACCGGGCCGGGCTCGGCGGCGGGCGCCCCGCCCTGCTGCCAGGCCCCGACCTGCACCACCCCGGGCGGCACCAGCTCGAGCCCGTCGAAGAACCGCTCGACCTCGGCCCGGGGCCGCATGATGAACGGCTCGGCCATCGTCTCGTTGAGGCGCTCGGCCAGCTCCAGCATCTCCGGGTTGAAGTCGGCGGTCATGTGCGACACGACCAGGTAGCTGCCGGGTGCCAGGGCGTCCATCAGCCGGCGGACGATGCCGTGGGGGTCGTCCTCGTCGGGCACCAGGTAGAGGATGCCGAGGAGCAGGAGCGCCGTGGGCTGCTCGAGGTCGAGCGTCTCGGCGGCGACCTCGAGGATCTTGTCGGGCTCCCGCAGGTCGCCGTGGAGGAACGCGGCCGCGCCCTCGGGGGTGCTCTTCAGCAGCGTGTGGGCGTGGGCGAGGACCACCGGGTCGTAGTCGACGCAGACGATCCGCGACTCGGGCGCCGCGGCCTGGGCGACGGCGTGGACGTTGTCGGCGTTCGGGATGCCGGTGCCGATGTCGAGGAACTGGCGGATCCCGGCCGTCTCGACCAGCCAGCGCACGGCCCGGCCGAGGAAGTCGCGGTTGGCCCGGACCTCGGCCCGGGCGGCGGCGATGCCCCCGGGGAGCACGGCGTTGTTGGCCTCGGCGGCCTGCCGGTCGACCTCGAAGTTGTCGGTGCCGCCCAGCAGGTAGTCGTAGACCCGGGCGGCGTTCGGCACGCTCGTGTCGACCTCGAACGCCGCCTTCTCCTGCGCCTTCCCGGTGGGGCGGTCGGCCATCACGTTCTCCTGCGGGGGTCGAGTGCTCGGGCTGGTCCGCGCGGGCCGTCGGTGCGTCCCGCGAGGGCGACGCTAGCGTCGCCGGGCATGGGTCAGGAGTCGTCGCCGACCGTGTCGTCGTGGATCTCGCCGAAGGCCCGCAAGGGCGACCCGAGCGGCATCGCCGGCCGGGGGCTGTTCGCGGTCGAGCCGATCGGCGCGGGCGAGGTCGTGGCGGTGAAGGGCGGCCACATCGTCGACACCGCCACGATGCACGCCCTGCCCGAGAAGTTGCAGAACTCGGAGATCCAGGTGGCCGAGGGCCTCCACCTCGTCGCGCTCACCGACGACGAGTACGAGCCGGTGATGCTGTTCATCAACCACTCGTGCGAGCCCAACGTCGGGTTCGCCGGCAACACCGTGCTCGTCGCCATGCGCGACGTCGCGGCCGGCGAGGAGCTGACCACCGACTACGCCCTGTTCGACACGCCCACCTCGACCATGGAGTGCCAGTGCGGCACGCCGGGCTGCCGGGGCACGATCCGGGGCGACGACTGGCGCCACCCCGGGCTGCGGGCCCGCCACGCGGGCTGGTTCTCCCGCTACCTCGAGGACCGTCAGGCCCGGCTGCGCACCTACGAGGTCGAGGCGTTCAA
>DATCLV010000539.1:0-25223 GCA_036563745.1 Acidimicrobiales bacterium
GACGTGACCGCCTGCGGGAGCTCCTCGACGCCGTGCTGGACGGGAACGTGACCAGTGGCGGGGCGGGTGTGGAGGGCGTCGTCGACGACCCCCGTCGCCGCCTGCAGGACATGGCGGGCCGCGCCGCCAGCTCGCCGTTCCACTTCAGTCGCCGCCTCTCGGTGGCGACCGGGGAGCCACCGGTGGCGATGCGCCGCCGGGTCCTGCTCGAGCGCGCCGCCTGGCAGCTCGCCCACGGCACCTCGGTCACCGACGCGGCGTGGGCGGCGGGCTACGAGTCGGTCGAGGGGTTCAGCCGGGCGTTCTCGGCGGCCTTCGGGCGCCCGCCGTCGGTCCCCGCCGCGCCGGGCGAGTCCGGCTGGCTGCCGGCGCCCAACGGCATCCACTTCCACCCGCCCACGTCGCTGTGGGTGCGCAGCGAGGAGCAGCCGATGAACCCGCTCATCGACCAGATGGTGCTGCACGACATCGACGACACCCGGTCGCTGCTCGACCTGGCGAAGGGACTGCCCGCCGACGAGCTCCGGGCCGTCCGCCAGCCGGGCATGTCGGTCACCTGGTGGGACGGGCCCGAGGAGTCGATCGCCGCCGTGCTGACCAACCACGTGTACACGAAGGAGGTCTGGCTGGCGTCGATCGAGGGGCTCGACGTGCCGGCCAAGCCCGACGACGACGCCGACATCGGCGACCTGCGGGAGCGGCACGAGGCCGTCGCCGGCCGGTGGGTGTCGACGATCCGGGCGATCGACGCCCGGGGCGGCTGGGACGACGTCCTCATCGACGCCCTGTGCGACCCGCCCGAGAGCTTCGTCATGGGCTGGGTGCTGCAGCACGTGCTCACCTTCGCCGCCCACCGGCGCCAGCTCGTGCGCCGGATGCTGGTCCAGGCGGGCCACGAGGTGGACAACGGCGACCCGATCATCTGGCACCGGATCCAGGTCGGCGTGCACCCCGACCCCAACGACCGCCACGAGCACACCCTCACGCCGCCGAAGGCGACCGCCACGGACGTCACCGACACGACCACGACGACCGAGACCACGGAGGACCCGACGTGACCCGGACCATCTACTACACCGCGACCAGCCTCGACGGCATCATCGCCGACGAGGGCGCCACGCTCGAGTGGCTCCTCCACCAGGACCAGGACACCGCGGGCCCGCTCAACTACGACGAGTTCATCGCCGGCATCGGTGCCATGGTCATGGGGTCGACCACCTACGAGTGGGTGCTGCAACACGACAAGGGCAAGTGGCAGTACGAGATCCCGTCGTGGGTGATGACCACCCGGGACCTGCCGAAGGCCGACGGCGACATCCGGTTCGCGTCGGGTGACGTGCGGGCGGTGCACGCCGAGATGGCGGCGGCGGCCGGCGGCAAGGACCTGTGGATGGTCGGCGGTGGCGACCTCGCCGGCCAGTTCGCCGACGCCGGCCTGCTCGACGAGATCATCGTCTACATCGCCCCGGTCACCCTCGGCTCGGGGGCGCCGCTGCTCAACCGCCCGCTGAACCTCAAGCTGGAGGAGGTCCACCAGAACCGGGCGTTCGCCTGCGCCCGCTACTCGGTGGTGGGCCCGTGGGCGCCACCCGAGGCCCCGGCGAGCGGCGACGACGACGGCGACGACGACGGCGACGGCGACGGCTGACCCGCCGGCCACCGGCTGCACCGCCGAGCCCGACCGGGCCGCCCGCGCCTCCCGCCGGGCGGCCCGGTCGCGCGTCCACCGCCGCGATCGGGCCGGGCCTGGAAGGATGGGGCGATGCCGAGCGATCTCGCGTTGAAGGCGATGAACACCGTCCACAAGGCCATCCTCAAGGTGAGCGGGGGACGGCTCGGCTGGCAGACGGCCGGCATGCCGGCCCTCGAGCTGACGACGATCGGCCGCCGCAGCGGCCGGCCCCACACCGTGATGCTCACCTCGCCGGTGCAGGACGACGACGGTGCCATCGTGATCGTGGCGTCCCGGGGCGGCGACGACCGCCACCCCGCCTGGTTCCTCAACCTCCGGGACGAGCCCCAGGTCGAGGTGGCGTTCAAGGGCGGCCCCCGGCAGACGATGACGGCGACGATCGCCGACGCCGAGACCCGGGCCCGCCTGTGGCCGAAGGTCGTCGCCGACCAGAAGCGCTACGCCGGCTACCAGCGCAAGACCGACCGGGAGATCCCGCTCGTCCTCCTCCGCCCTGCCGCCGACGACGCCTGACCCGGCGCCGCCCGCGCCGCGGGGAGCGGGGGATCAGTGGGCGATCTGGTAGCCGACCGCGACCGAGGCGGCGACGGTGATCTGGCCGGGGGCGAAGTCGGAGCCGCCCGCGGCGCTCTCGGGCGCGCCCCGGTAGGCGACGGCGGCGGGCATGTCGGGGTTCAGGTCCTCGACGTGGACCACCGGGCCCAGCCCCACCCCGGCCGCCTCGGCGTACAGCCGGGCCTTGGCCTCGGCGGCGGCGACAGCCTCGCGGCGGGCCTGGGCTCGCACCTCCCGGGTGCGGCTGGTGTCGTAGTCGACGCCGAGGATCTCGTCGGCCCCGGACCCCACCAGCTCCACCAGCGTGCCCTCCACCTGGTCGAGCTCCGTGATCCGGATCGAGAACTCGACCCGGCACTGGTGGCCCCGGAACCGCCGGTCGGCCCCGTAGCCGTCCCACACCGAGTGGATGCTGGTCCGCGACGACGTGACCGCCGCGTCGGGGACGTGCCGCTTCCGCAGCACGTTCCGGACGGCGGCGACGGCGCCGCTGGTGGCCTGGAGCGCCTTGTCGGGCTTGTTGTCGATCCGGTTGACCGCCAGCCGGAGGACGGCGTGGTCCGGGTCGACCTGCGCGGTCGCGTGCCCGTACGCGGTGATGCCCCAGGGCCGCTCGATCAGCATGGCGACGATTCAACCACGGGCCGCGCCGCCGGCCGGGTCGGGCACGCGGCCGAGGCGTCGGGGCGACGTCCGGCAGGGAGGGCGGGGCAGGATGGAGCGTGCCCTGGACCCCGCGCCTCGTCGACCACCGCTCCCCGGAGGTGGCGGCGGCGCTCATGGCGGTGCAGCGGGCGGCGTACCGGGTGGAGGCCGACCTCATCGGCTACCAGGCGATCCCGGGCCTGGTGGAGGGCCCGGCGGACATCGCCGCGCTCGACCTGACCGTGCTGGCCGTCCACGAGGGCGACCAGGGCGACCCGGGCGACCGGCACCACCACGCCGACCGGGCGGTCCTGGGCCTGGTGGGCTACGGGCGCGACGGGGACGTGGTCGACATCGACCGCCTGGCGGTGGCGCCGGCGGCGTTCCGGCGGGGGATCGGCCGGGCGCTGGTCGCCGCGGTCCACGACCGGGAGCCCGACGCCCGCGCCTTCACGGTGTCGACCGGCACCGACAACGCCCCGGCCGTCGCCCTCTACACGTCGCTGGGCTACCGGCCCGTCGGGTCGTCGGTGCTCGACGGCTGCCCGGTGACCCGCTTCGCCCGGGAACGGGACCGACGCAACTCGCAGGGCTAGCCCGCCGGGATCGCCAGGTCATCGAGGACCGTCGCGCCCGGCAGGCCCGCCAGGACCGACCCCGGGACCAGGACCTTCGACGCCCGCAGCCCGCTGCCGACCACCACGTCGCCGGCGGCGACCACCCCGGCGTCGACGAGCAGCGGCCACCCGGCCGGGAGCCCCAGCGGGGTGATGCCGCCGTACTCCATCCCCGTCTCGGCGGTGGCCACGTCCATCGGGGCGAACGACACCTTGCGGGCCTCCAGGTGCCGTCGGACCCGGCCGTTCACATCGGCCCGGGTGGTCGCGAGCACCACGCACGCCGCCAGCTGCCGCTCGCCGCCCCGCTTGGCCGCCACCACCACGCAGTTGGCGGACACGTCGAGCCCCACCTGGTAGGCCTCGCAGAAGGCGGCGGTGTCGGCGAGGTCGGGGTCGATGGCCGCCACCCCCACCCGCTCGGCGTCGGGTCCCAGCTCGTCGAGGGCCTTGGCGGTGGGTGGGGCGAGGAGCTCGGGGTGGGCGGTCGCCGGGAGCCAGTCGAGGGTGCCGACCATGCGCCGATCATGCCGCGCCGGTAGACACGGGCGCATGGCCGAGGGCGCCGGGACCGCCGACTGGCTCGACGAGATCGAGCCCGCCACCGAGCCGCCGTTCGTGCGGATGGCGACCCGCGGCCTGCGCGGCCGACCGTGGCTGCTGGGCGGGGACGACGTGCCGGCGCAGCTCGCCGAGAAGCGACGCGTGCTGGCCGAGCACCCCGACGACGTGGTGGTGGCGCAGCCGGGCCATGACGCGGCGATCGAGGAGCTGGCGGCGCTCGTCGCCGCCGAGGGCATCGAGGGTTCGGGGGCGGCCGCGGGGTTCCCGGTCGTCGCCGAGGACCTCTGTCTCGTCGTCGACGGGGTGCTGGTGGCGGGCATCGTCTGCTTCCCCTCCCACTGGCGGCTGCGGGACAAGATCGGCCGCCCGATGGCCGAGGTGCACGCCCCGGTGCCCGACTACGACCGCGACCTTCGCGCCCGGGTCGACCGGTTCCTCGCCCGCCTCCGCCCCGGCCTCCGGCACGGGGTGGTCCGGCGGAACTGGACCGTCCACCACCGACCCGACCTGTACGCCTCCGACGTGCCGCCGCCGCCCGACCCGCCGGTCACCCCGGACGACGCCGCCGAGCGCCTGTGGTTCCGGAGCGAGCGGCAGACCCTCGTCCGCCTGCCCCGCACCGGCGCGGTGGTGTTCACCATCCGCACCCAGCAGGTGCCGCTCGGGGCCCTGGCCGACCGACCCGGGCTGTGCCGGACGCTGCACGACGCGGTGGCCGCCTGGCCGCCCCACCAGGTCGACTACCGGGGCGGCGAGGCGCTCCGGACGGCCCTCCGGGGCTGGCTCGCCGCGCCCCGCCCACCTCGCCGCCGCTGAGCGCCGCGCGCCGGGCACCCGGGAACCCCGGCAGGCGGGGAACCCTGAGCCCGAGAACCACGCAACGTGGCATCGTGACCACCCATCGTTACGATCCCGGCCCGTGGACACGCTCGAGCTCATCCTCCACGGCGCGGTGGTCATCGGATGCATCTACATGGGCGTCCGAGCCGGTGGCGCCGGGCTCGGCATCTGGGGCCTGGTCGGCGTCTTCGTCCTGGTCTACGGCTTCCACCAGGAGCCGGCCGCACCCCCGGTCGACGCGGTGTTCATCATCATCGCCGTCATCACCGCGGCGTCCGCCATGCAGGCCGCCCAGGGCACCGACTGGATGGTGGCGCAGGCGGCGAAGGCGATCCGCGGCCGGCCGAAGGCGGTCGTGTACATGGCGCCGCTGATGTCGTTCCTGTTCACGGTGGGCGCCGGCACCGGCTTCATCTACTACCCCCTGCTCCCGGTCATCTACGACGTCGCCTACCGGCAGAAGATCCGTCCCGAGCGGCCGCTGGCCATGTCGTCGCTGGCGTCGCAGGTGGGCATCCTCTGCAGCCCGGTGTCGGCGGCCACCGCCGCGCTGGTCACGTCGTTCGAGAACGCCGGCGACGACGACTTCAGCCTCACCCGCGTGCTGCTGATCATGTGGCCGGCCTGCCTGATCGGCCTGGGGGTCGGCGCCTTCGTGATGTCGAAGAAGGGCAAGGAGCTGGAGGACGACCCCGTCTACCAGGAGCGCCTCGCCTCCCACCAGGTGAAGGAGCCCGAGGTCGGCGAGGTCGACACGACGGCGCTGCCGCCCACCGCCATGCGGGCGGCCCTGATCTTCCTGGGCGGCGTGGCGTTCGTGATCCTCACCGGTCTCTTCGAGGAGCTGCGGCCGGTGGTCGGCTCCGGCGACGACCGGGGGCGCGTGTCGGTGTCGATCACGATCCAGGTGGTGATGGGCGTGGTGGCGGCGCTGATCCTGCTGATCGCCAAGGCGAAGGGTGGCGACGTGGCGAAGCAGTCGACGTTCTCCGCCGGCATGACCGGGGCCATCGCCCTGTTCGGTCTCTCCTGGCTGGCGTCGACCTTCGTGCTGGCCCACCAGAGGGAGATCAACGACGCGCTGGCCGACGCCGTGCAGGAGTACAAGCTGCTGTTCGCCCTGGCGCTGTTCATCGTCGGCGCCCTGACCACCAGCCAGTCGGGCACCACCAACGCCATCGTGCCGGTGGGCCTGAGCCTGGGCCTCACGCCGGCGGTCGTGACGGCGATGTGGCCGTCGGTGATGGGCATGTACTTCCTCCCGGCCAACGGCTCGCAGATCGCTACCGTCGCCTTCGACCAGACCGGCACCACCCGCATCGGCAAGTACGTGCTCAACCACTCGTTCATGCTCCCGACGCTGATCTTCGTCGGGGTGGCGATGGCGGTCGGGTTCGTGCTCTCGCCGCTGGTCTGAGCCGCCGAGCCGCCGAGCCGCCGAGCCGTCGAACCGCGAGGCCACCGGCGCCACCGGGAGCCGTCACGCCCACCAGGAAGGGGTCCCAGATGACCGGACAGATCCTCGTCAGCGGCGCGGGCCGCGCCCTCATGGAGCGCCGCGACGACCCGCTGCACGACTACACGCTGTCGCTCACCGGCAAGGAGGACCCGCGGGTCCTGTTCCTCGGCACCGCCACCGGTGACGACCCCAGCTACATCCTCACCTTCTACGAGACCTACCACGCCGACCGCTGCCGGCCCGCCCACCTGCGGCTGTTCCACATCAGCGAGAGCGACCTGCCCGCATTCATCCTCCGCCACGACGTGATCCACGTCGGCGGGGGCAACACCGCCAACATGCTCGACGTGTGGCGCCGCCAGGGCGTCGACGAGGTGCTGCGGGAGGCCTGGGCGAACGGGGCCGTCCTGACGGGCGGCTCAGCCGGCGCGATCTGCTGGTTCGAGGGCGGCACCACCGACTCGTTCGGCCCTCGCCTGCAGCCGCTGCAGGACGGCCTCGGGTTCCTCGCCGGCAGCCTGTGCCCCCACTACGACGCCGAGGGCCGCCGGCCGCTCTACCACCAGACCCTGCTCGACGGCTCGCTGCCGGCCGGCTACGCGATGGACAACTTCGCCATGCTGCAGTTCGAGGGGACGTCGCTGGTCGGCGCCGTGACCTCGCAGGAGGGCCAGCAGGCGTACCGGGTGTGGGCCGAGGACGGCCGGGTGGTGGAGGAGCCGATCCCGGTCACCGTCCTGGAGCGCAAGGAGGCGGGCGGGCCCCCGCCGCCCCAGACCTAGGCCGTGCCCAGCGCTACTCGTCGTCGATGCGGGTGGGCGGCGTGTCGCGCGGCGGGATCGGCGGCGCCGACTTCGCCGGGAGCTGGCGGTTCGACGGGGTCTTCCGCTGCGACCGGCCGAAGTTCGGGAACCGAGGCCGGCGCCGCGGGGTGCGACCCCCGGACGCGCCCCGACCGCGGCGGACCTGCCCGAGCGCGTCGCGGGCCGACACCCGCTCGCCGGTCTCGGGGTCGACGCCCCCGCCGCCGGCGCGGCGGAGGCTGTCGCGCAGCCGCTCGGCCTCGCGGCGGAGCCGGTCGAACAGGGGCTCCGACGGCGTGGCGGCGCCCGGCTGCGGGCTGGCGGTGCCGGGCGACCCGGGGCGACCGGCCTCGGGACGCGGCCCGGCCGGTCGGGCCCAGCTGCCCGGGCGGTTGCCGGGCGGGCGGGTGCGGCGGCTGCCCGGGCCGTCGCCCAGGCCGCTCACGCCGGCGTCGGCCGCCTGCCGGCGGGGACCGGCGAGGCGCTGGCGCGGCGGGGTCACGGGATCGTCGGTGGTGGGCCCACCCGGCGCCGCGTCGGGCGGCGCGGCGTCGGAGGTGCCCGGAGCACCGAGGTCGGCGACCGACGGGTCGGCGGCCGGACCACCGGCACGACCGGGAGGACCCGAGGGGCGAGCAGGACCGGAGGCACCACCAGGACCGCCAGCACCGCCAGGACCACCAGGACCGCCAGGGCCGGCGGGACCGCCGGGGCGGGGTCGACCGGTGCCCCGGGGGCGACCGGTGGCCGGGCCGCTGCCGGGGCGGGGCGCACCGCCACGGCGACCGGTGGCCGGGCCGGCCGGACCCGTGGCCGCGCCCGAGGGGCCGACGGGGCCGCCCCGCTCGTCGGGGGCAGGCGGATCGGCGGGGGAGCCCGGTTCGCCCGGTGCGCCGGGCCGGCGACGGCCGGTCGGGGCGCCGGGACCGCGGCCCCGGCCGCGGCCCGGGCCGGGTGCCCCGGGGCCGGCGGGACGGGATCGGGGCCGACCGGTGGCGGGCGGCGCGTCGCCCCCGCGTGTGTCGGCGGAGGGCGTCTCGCCGCCGGACGCCTCGTCGGGGCCGATGCGGCGGCCCGTCGGGTCGGTGACCACGGTGCCGGGCGGGGGGTTGATGCGAACCACCGGCGTGCCCCGCGGCGGCGTCGGGTCCTTCACGGCGACGGACGTGGCGTCGGCTCCGGTGCTGGTGGCGGCATCGCCCTCGCCACCCGGCGCCGCCGCGCCCTCGCCCGAGGCCGAACCCGGGCCCGACTCGGTGCCCGACGTGTCCGCCGCGCCCGCAGCGGCACCCGCGGCAGCACCCGCGGCAGCGCCCGCGGCGTCACCGCCCTCGCCCTCGGCCGCCGCCTTGGCGGCCGCCTCCTGGGCCTCCTTCTTCGCCGCCTCGGCCTGTCGGCGGGCGGCCTCCCGGGCCTCGCGCCGCCGCTGCCGCAGCGTCTTCCGGACGCCCTTGGTGGGCTTGTCGGGCTTGGGCCCGGCCTTCGACATCGTCATGTCGAGGATGAGCTGGTGGAAGGTGGCCGGGTCGTTGATGTCGGAGAACTCGCGGAGCCCCGACTCCTCGTTGGCGGACTCGATGTGGATGGTGGCGAAGCCCATGAGCCGTCCGATCGGCTTCTGCCGGTAGCCGAGACCGGTCATGCGGGTCCACGGGATCGAGGCCAGCTTGCGGCTGATGATGCCGGACACCCGGATGAGCCGCAGGTTGGTGATGACGTAGCTCGTGTAGCGGTCGCCCAGCCGCTTGATGGCCAGGACCAGGAGCACCAGGTCGAGGCCGAGGACCATGAGGAGGATCCACCACCACTCGAGGTCCATCCGCACGAAGGCGAAGACCACCGGCAGCATGATCGTGGCCAGCGCCACCTGGGTGACGTTCTGGATCAGGAACGCCCGGAACGACGGGTGGTCGGTGTGGATGACGTACTCGTCCTCGGCGAGGTACTCGTCGACGACCTCGTCGGGCAGGGGGAAGTAGTGGCGCCGCCAGTCGGTGAAGCGCTCGGCGAGGGAGGGGGCGGGCTCCTCCTCCCTCGTGGCGACGGCGACCGCCGCAGCACCGGAGCGGCCCGCGTCGATGTCGGTGTCTCGAAGCGTCGGGTCGTCGCTGTCACCAGCCGGCCCGCGCGGCGGAGAGCGGCGCGCGTCTGTCACCCGACGACGTTCTGGCTGAACTCGTTCGCCTTGTCGAAGGCATCCTCGAGGAAGTCGCTGGTCTTCCCGATGAAGTCTCCCGTTGTCTCGCCCGCCCCTCCGGGATCGTTCCAGATCGACAGCGCCACAAAGGCTCCGACCAGCCCAAGGGCGATCTTCTTCGGTTCGACGTTCACTGAGAGACCTCCACCCGACTCGACCCGCTCATGGACAGGCCAGACAGGCTGGCATCCTCGCCAACAACGCGAATCCTAACGGTGTAACTCGGAATTCGACAACACCCAGACGGAGGATCGGGGCACTGCGTGTGTCGCGACCCTCCTGGTCACTCGCACACTTTCGGTAGAGCTTTGACCGTTTCAGCGTGCGCGCGGAGGTCGTCGTTGGGGATGGCCTGCGTCCCGTTCGTCCCGGCGGCGTCGCCGAGGCTGAACACGTTCGCGGCCGGCACACCGCCGGTCTTGAACGCCCGGATCTTGTCCTCGCTGTTGCCGTAGGCGAAGTCGACGATCACCCCCTGGGTCCGCTCCCGCACGAGCTCGTCGGAGATCCCGACGGCCGGCAGGTCGCTGCGACCTGCGTGGTCGGGGTCGGGTGCGAACAGCCGGGTGCGCGGCCCGCGTGCGAACCCGTGGTTGTCGAGCCACTGGTTCAGGGCGTCGCCGATCAGCACGTCACCCATGGGCAGGTTGTTCGGCGCCAGGGTGAAGTAGATGATCTCGTAGCCCTTCGAGGCGTAGATGTTGGTGAGCTCGGCGGCACCGTCACGCGGCGTCGGCACGTGGCTGTTGTCGGCGACCCACTCGTTGAAGTCCTCGTCCTCCGCCATGAGCGCACCGACGATCTCGAACGCGACCGCTCGCCGGTTGGTGGAGCAAGGAGGGAGGGTGGTCGCCCCGCTCGTCTCCTCGATCTGGTCGTTGGAAGGGGTGTTTCCCGCGCTGCTGTCGTTCCCGCACGCGGCCGCAATAGCGACCGTCAGAGCGACGAGAGCGGTTCGGCGTACCCCGGCTGTTGTGGCCCCCATGCGCCGAACATTATGACGATTCGTAGTCGGTCCTGCCCAAGTTCGTCATGAACCTGCTCTGGCCTGGGATTCCGGGGTTCAGGTCCGGCGGTACGATCTCGTCGCTCGACGGGGAGGGGAGCCCGGGATGGCGCTGCTGGAGATGCACGGGGTGGCCAAGCGCTACCGCCGGGGCGGTGAGGAGGTGGCCGCGCTGCGTGGCGTCGACCTCACGGTCGAGGCCGGCGAGTTGGTCGCCCTCGTCGGGCCGTCGGGCTCCGGGAAGTCGACGCTGCTGCAGCTCGCCGGCGGGCTCGACCTGCCGGACGAGGGCCGGGTCGTGGTGGCCGGGCGCGACGTGACGTCGCTGTCGGTGGCCGAGCGGGCCCGGGAGCGGCGGCGCCGCGTGGGGTTCGTCTTCCAGTTCTTCCACCTGCTCCCGGCACTGACCGTGGCCGAGAACGTCGAGCTCCCACTTTTGCTGGACCGACGCCGCGACCGCGGTCCGCGCGTGCGCGAGCTGCTCGACCGGATGGGCATCGCCCACCGGGCGCGGCACCTGCCGTCGGAGCTGTCGGGCGGCGAGATGCAGCGGGCCGCCATCGCCCGGGCGCTGGTGGCCGAGCCCGAGCTGCTGCTGGCCGACGAGCCGACCGGCAACCTCGACTCGGCGACGGGCGCCGACGTGCTCGACCTGCTGACGGCGGCGGTGCGGGACGCCGGAACCGCCCTGGTGATGGTCACCCACGACGAGGCCGCCGCCGCCCGGGCCGGCCGGGTGCTGCACCTGCGGGACGGCCGGCTGGTCGCCGCCGACGGCAACGGCGCCGCCGACGGCGCCGGCGACGGCGATGGCGACGGCGCCGGCGACGGCGATGGCGACGGGCGCGCCCCCGTGTCCACGCACGCGACCGCCGGCGCCGCGACCACGGCGGCCGGACCGGTGCGCGACGGCGCCGGGTCGTGAGGACGCTCCGGCTGCTCGCCTGGCGGCCGCTGCGGCGACGGCCCCTCCGGGCCGTGCTGGCGATCATCGCCGTGGCCGCCGGCACGGCGATGGCGGTGAGCGTCTTCGTGGTGCGCACCAGCGTGGCCCGGTCGGTCGCCGACTTCGGTGCCGAGCTGTCCGGCCCGACCGAGCTGCGGGTGGTCGGCGCCGTCCGCCGGGGCGGGCTGGGTCCCGAGGTCGTCGACCGCGTCGCCGCCGCCGACGGCGTGGCGGGCGCCGTCCCGGTGGTCCAGGCGGTGGCCAGCCTCGACGGCCTGGAGGAGCACACGTGGGTCGACCCCGGCGGGAGGACCGTGACCTACCGGGACGGGTGGCGCCGGGTGCTGGTGCTCGGCGTCGACTGCTCGATCGAGGCGCTGGTCGGCGACCACGGCTGCCCCGAGGACGGCGTCACCGACCGGGGCGACGTGCCCTTCGCCGTCGGCCGGGGCGTGCCCGACGGCAGCCGCCTCCAGACCAACCACGGCATGGTCACCCTGCGGAACCGGCCGGTCTACGAGGGCTTCGACGGCCTGGGCGACGGCGCCTTCGTCGTCTACCCGCTGCCGAGCGCGCAACGGCTGTTCGACCGGGGCGACGGCGTCGACGTCGTCTACGTGCAGCCCGAGGACGGCGTCGACGTCGGCGAGCTCCGCACCCGGCTCGACGAGCTGGTGGGGGAGCACAACGCCGTGCTCGACGCCGACCAGGGCCCGCCGGAGGTCGAGCTGGCGCTGGGCAGCGCCCTGCCGGTGTTCAGCCTGCTGGGCCTCTTCGGCCTCGGCATCGGCGGCCTGCTGGTCCACAACACGGTCACGCTGTCGCTGGAGGAGCGGCGCCGCGAGCTGGCGGTGGTGGGCGCGCTGGGCGGCACCCGCCGGGTGGTGGCGTGGACGGCGCTGGGCGAGGCCGGCGTGCTCGGTGCGTTCGGAGGGCTGCTGGGTGCGGCCGGTGGGTTGCTGGTGGCCGGGCCGATCGTCGACACGATGTCGAACTTCACCGAGGACGTGGCGGCGATGCCGGTGACGCTGCACGCCGGGGTGGGGGCGCCCGTGCTCGGGGCCCTGCTGGGCGTGGTCGTGGCGCTGGGGGCGGCGGTCCTGCCGGCCCGCCGGGCGCTGCGCCTGTCGGTGGTCGACGAGCTGTCGGGCCGGGGCCGGTTCGAGGAGCGTCCGACGGCCCGCCACCTCCGCCGGGTCGCCGGCTTCGGCACGGTGGTGCTGGCCGGGGTGGCGATGGTGGTCGCCGCCACCCGGGGCGGCGGGCTGGCGACCTGGCAGCCGCCGGTGGGCGCGCTCGGGTTCGTGGTGATGGCGGTCGGCCTGCTGCTGGTCGCTGCGGCGCTGGCGCCGGTGGTGCTCGCCCCGGTGGGCCGGCTGGTGGAGGGCTCGGCGGCCGGCCGGCTGGCGGTCGCCAACCTGCTCCGCGCCCCGGGGCGCACGGCGGTGATGGTGGTCGCCCTGACCGGCGCGGTGGCCACGGCGTTCGTCGCCGCCGGGTTCAGCCGCAGCATCGAGCGGTCGCTGACCCGGTCGATCCTCTCCAACATGGAGGGCGTCTCGGTGAGCGCCGCCGGCGAGGGGGCGAACGCCAACCTCGACGTCGCCCTCCCGCCCGAGGTGGTCGACGCCCTGCGGGCCATGCCCGAGGTGGACGAGGTGCACGAGGGCGCGGTGGTGCTGGCCGGTGCCGGCCGGGACGAGGTGATCAGCGTGAGCGCCTTCGGCGACCCGTGGGTGCTGAAGGACCGCCACGCGGTGGTGGCCGGCGAGATCGACCCGGCGCGCTTCGCCGCCGGGGAGGTGGTGATCAACACGCTGCTGGCCCGCGACCAGGACCTCCGGCCCGGCGACGAGCTGCGCCTGCCCACGCCGTCCGGGATGGTCGAGGTGCCGGTGATGGCCGTGATCCACAGCGGCGGGCCGACCGGGCGGGAGGCGACCCTGTCGCTCGACCGCCACCGCGAGCTGTACGGCCCGCAGCCGCTGCGGGCGGTGAACCTCCACCCCGTGCCCGGGGTGTCCTACGACGAGCTGGCGGTCGCGGCGGTGGCGGCGGTGGCGAACGACCCGGCGGCGGCGCGCTTCGTCCAGGAGGGCCCGGACCGGATCTACCTGCACGTCTCGACGCCGGACCAGGTGCTCGCCGAGGCCCGCGGCACGGTCCGGACGACGATGCTGCCGTTCTGGACCCTGCAGCGGGGGCTGCTGGGCGTGGCGTTCGTGGCGATCCTGTCGACGTTGCTGCTGGTGGGCGTGCAGCGGCAGCGGGAGATGGGGATGCTGGCCGCGGCGGGCATGACCCCGCCCCGCCTGGCCCAGATGGTGCTGACCGAGGCGGGGCTCGTCGCCGTGGCGGGCGCGGTGCTCGGTGCCCTCGGGGGCCTGGTCACGCTGTGGGCGATGATCGAGGTGGCGCCGCTGGTGATCGGCTACGCCAACGACTTCCACCCCGACGGGTGGGAGGCGGTGCGCGCCGGCAACGGCGCCCTGTGGGTGGCGCTGCTGGCCGGGCTGTGGCCCGCCTACCGGGCGGCGACCACCGAGGTCGTGCCGGCGCTCCGCTACGAGTGACGGTCGGGCCCGGCGTCGCCGGCCCGCGGTGGGGCCGGCTCGCCGTCGGCGCCGGCCCCGGGAGCGTCAGATCCGCAGGTCGACCGGGCGGGCGAGCTGCTGGAAGAAGTCGTTGCCCTTGTCGTCGACCACGACGAAGGCCGGGAAGTCCTCCACCTCGATCCGCCAGACCGCCTCCATGCCCAGCTCGGGGTAGTCGATGACCTCCACGTGCTTGATGCAGTCCTGGGCCAGCCGGGCGGCCGGGCCGCCGATCGAGCCCAGGTAGAAGCCGCCGTGGGCCTTGCAGGCGTCGGTCACGCGCTTCGACCGGTTGCCCTTGGCCAGCATCACGTACGAGCCGCCCGCCGCCTGGAACTGGTCGACGTAGGCGTCCATCCGGCCGGCCGTCGTGGGCCCGAACGAGCCCGACGCGTAGCCCTCCGGGGTCTTGGCCGGCCCGGCGTAGTAGACGCAGTGGTCGCGCAGGTAGTCGGGCATCGGCTCGCCGGCGTCGAGGCGCTCCTTGATGCGGGCGTGGGCGATGTCACGGGCCACGACCATCGGCCCGGTCAGCGACACGCGGGTCTTGACCGGCAGCTTCGACAGCTCGGCCCGGATCTCGTCCATCGGCCGGTTGAGGTCGATCCGCACGACCTCGCCACCCGGCTCCAGGTCCTCTTCGAGCACGTCGGGCAGGTGGCGGGCGGGGTCGTGCTCGAGCTGCTCGAGGAAGACGCCCTCGTGGGTGATCTTCGCCAGCGCCTGGCGGTCGGCCGAGCACGACACGGCCACCGCCACCGGGCACGAGGCGCCGTGGCGGGGCAGGCGGATCACCCGCACGTCGTGGCAGAAGTACTTGCCGCCGAACTGGGCGCCGATCCCGAAGCCCTGCACGAGCTGCAGCACCCGGGCCTCCAGCTCGATGTCGCGGAAGCCGTGCCCGGCGGCCGAGCCCGCCAGCGGCAGGTTGTCGAGGTAGCGGGCCGAGGCCAGCTTGGCGGTCTCCAGCGCCAGCTCGGCCGACGTGCCGCCCACCACGACGGCCAGGTGGTAGGGCGGGCAGGCGGCGGTGCCGAGCGCCCGCAGCTTCTCGTCGAGGAACCGCAGCAGGCTGTCCGGGTTGAGCAGCGCCTTGGTCTCCTGGAACAGGAAGCTCTTGTTGGCCGAGCCGCCGCCCTTCGCCATGAACAGGAGCTTGTAGGCGTCGCCGGGGACGGCGGAGATCTTGATCTCGGCGGGGAGGTTGGTCTTCGTGTTGACCTCCTCCCACATGGTCAGCGGCGCCATCTGCGAGTAGCGCAGGTTGTCGCGCTGGTACGTCTGGTGGACGCCGCGGCTGATGGCCTCCTCGTCGCTGACCGAGCCGTCGCCCACCAGCACGAACTGGCCCTTCTTGCCCTTCACGATGGCGGTGCCGGTGTCCTGGCACATGGGCAGCACGCCGCCGGCGGAGATGCACGCGTTCTTCAGCAGGTCGAGCGCGACGAACCGGTCGTTGGCCGACGCCTCGGGGTCGTCGAGGATCGCCCGCAGCTGGGCCAGGTGGCTCGCCCGCAGGTAGTGGGCGATCTCGTGCATGGCGCGGGCGGTCAGCTCGGTGAGCACCTCGGGCGCCACCGTGAGGAACCGGTGCCCGCCGGCCTCCAGCGTGCCGACCTCCAGGTCGGGGAGGAGGTCGTAGGTGGTCTCGTCGGGGCCCAGGGGCAGCAGCTCGGTGTACTGGAAGCCGTCGGTCACGCCAGCGAACTTATGCGCCGGCCGTGGGTACGGTCACCTGGTGACCGTTCCTGACGAGGATCAGAGCTTCCGCATCGAGCACGACACCATGGGCGAGGTCCGGGTGCCGGCCGCCGCCCGCTGGGGTGCGCAGACGCAGCGGGCCGTCGAGAACTTCCCGATCTCCGGCCGCACCGTCGACCGGGGCGTGATCGCGGCCCTCGCCCGCGTGAAGGGCGCGGCGGCCGAGGTCAACGCCGAGCTGGGCATCGTGGACGCCGAGATCGCCGGCGCCATCGCCGCCGCCGCCGAGGAGGTGGCCGCCGGCACCTGGGACGACCACTTCCCGATCGACGTCTTCCAGACCGGCTCGGGCACCAGCACCAACATGAACGTCAACGAGGTGCTGGCCTCCCTGGCCTCGGAGCGGCTGGGCGAGCCGGGGAAGGTGCACCCCAACGACCACGTCAACGCCTCGCAGTCGTCCAACGACGTGTTCCCCACCGCCATCCACCTGGCGGCGGCCGCGGCCGTGAACGACGGGCTGTGGCCGGCGCTCGGCTACCTCGACGCCGCCCTCTCCGCCAAGGCGTCGGAGCTCGCCGACGTGGTGAAGTCGGGCCGCACCCACCTGATGGACGCCACCCCGGTCACGCTCGGCCAGGAGCTCGGCGGGTACGCGGCGCAGGTCCGCCAGGCGGCCGAGCGGGTGCGGGCCACGCTGCCCGGGGTCGGCGAGCTGCCCCTGGGCGGCACGGCGGTGGGCACCGGGCTCAACTGCCCGCCCGACTTCGCCGAGCGGGTCGTCGAGCGGCTGGCGCACCGCACCGGCCTGCCGCTCCGGGAGGCCCGCGACCACTTCGCCGCGCAGGGCGCCCGCGACGCGCTGGTCGACCTGTCGGGCCAGCTCCGGGGCGTGGCCGTGGCGCTGCTGAAGATCGCCAACGACCTGCGCTGGATGGCGAGCGGCCCCCGCACCGGCCTGGCCGAGATCCGCCTCCCCGACCTCCAGCCCGGCTCGTCGATCATGCCCGGCAAGGTGAACCCGGTGATCCCCGAGGCGGTCACCCAGGTGTGCGCCCAGGTGATCGGCAACGACGCCACGGTGGCGTTCGCCGGCTCGCAGGGGAACTTCGAGCTCAACGTGTACATGCCGGTGATGGCGCAGAACCTGCTGGAGTCGATCCGGTTGCTCACCAACGTGAGCCGGCTGTTCGCCGACCGCTGCATCGCCGGCATCGAGGCGGACGTCGACCGCTGCCGCGCCTACGCCGAGTCGAGCCCGTCGCTGGGCACGTCGCTCAACCCCTACATCGGCTACGAGGCGGCGGCCGATGTGGTGAAGGAGAGCGTGCGGACCGGGCGCAGCGTGCGCGAGATCGCCCTCGACCGCGGGCTGCTCACCGACGAGCAGCTCGACCAGGCGCTCGACGTGTTGGGGATGACGAAGGGCGGCCTGCGCCGCTGAGCACGGCACCGCCGGCCGGCGGCGCCGCGGCGGGCCGGTGTCGTCGGCGGGCCGCGTCGTCGGCGCGCCGGTGCGTCGCGGGGTCAGCCGAGGGCCGGGGAGCCGGCGTAGGGCTTCGGGTCGCCCGGGCCGGGGATGAGCGGCTTCGACCAGCTCATGTCCTTGGCCAGCTGGGTGGCGACGTTGCGCCACTCCACCGGGTCCCACCCCTCGGCGACGCCGGTGACGCCGCCGTCCTGGCGCAGGTGCACGAACGCGGGCAGCTCGTTGAGGCCCAGGCCCTTCACCAGCTCACGGTCGGGATCGGTGAACGTGAGGATGCGATCGGTCCACGGCCCGAGGAACTCACGGGCCTCGTCGGGCGACGCCGTGACCACGAACGCCACCCGGCAGTCGGCACCCCGGAAGTTCTCGAGGATGCGACCCGCCGTCTCCAGCAGCCAGGCGCTCTCGTAGGTGTAGGGGTCGAGGACGACGGCGGCGAGGTGGAACGTGGTCAACCACTGCGCCAGCGTGCGGGGCTCACCGTCGAGCGGCGCGAGTTGGACGTCGCCAGGGGGGTTGGTCGCCACGACGGGGAAAGTAGCGCGCGTCCGCGGCGCGACGGCAATAACGGGCCGATGGCGTTCCGCGCACTAGGTTCCTCGCCGTGGATACCACGTACAAGGTGTTGTTCTTCCTCCACATCCTGTCGGTGGTGGTGGCGTTCGCCCCGGCGTCCGTGCACCCGCTCCTGCAGCGCCAGTTCGGCGGGAGCGACTCGCCGGAGCTGCTGCAGCGCTTCGCCGGGTTCGCAGCGCAGAACGGCCGCCGCGTCTACGCGCCGGCGCTGATCCTGGCCGGCCTGTGGGGGATCCTCATCATCGCCACCCAGGAGGGCGACTACTTCGCCTTCGACCAGCTGTGGGTGAACCTGGCGATGGTCGTGTGGATCGCCATGAACGGTGTGGTCCACGGTCTGATCACGCCCAGCGAGCGCAAGCTGGCGGCCGGCGACCCCGACGCCGAGAAGCGCCTCGACCTGGGCGGGATGATCGTCACGATCCTGTTCCTCGTGATGCTCTACCTCATGATCTGGAAGCCGGGCCTGTAGAGCCGGGTCTGGAGGACGGGTGAGGCCCGGGCGAAGGTGCACGAACCTTCGCCCGACCCGGGTCGGAACGGGCACCTGGGCGCTACCGTCGCCCGGGTGCATCCCATCGAGTGGTTGCGGGCGGTCGCTCGGAGCGGCGACGTCCCGCAGACACGCCTCGCAGTGGAGGCGGCCGGTGCCCTCGCCGCGATCGCCGACGAACCGCACGGCCTCCTGCCGGCGTGCCGGCGCCTGATCGACCGGAACCCGGCGGCGGGCTCGCTGTGGTGGACCTGCGCCCGCCTCCTGAGCGCCGGTGACCCCGTGGCGGAGGCGGACAACGTCCAGCGCGACCTGGAGTCCGACCAGGTGGGCCTGAGCCTCGCCCTCGACCTGCCCGACGAGGCGGCGGTGGTGGTGCTGGGCTGGTCCGACATCGCCGGCGAGATGGCGGCCCGCCGGGGCGACGTGCGGCTGATGGTCGTGGCCGAGGAGACCCCGCCCCGGGCGCGCGGCCGGGGCGGCGGCTGGGGTCCCGAGGAGGACGACGAGGCCGAGGAGACCGTGGTCATCGTCCCGCCGCTGGGGCTGGGCGCAGCGGTCACCTCGGCCGACCTGCTGCTGGTCGACGCCTGGGCCATGGGCGACAACGAGGTCATCGCCGCCCCCGGGACGCTGGCGGCCGTCGCCGTGGCGGCCCGCATGCACACGCCGGTGTGGTGCACGGTGTCGGTGGGGCGGCGGCTCCCCGAGGCGCTGTTCAAGGCGCTGACCGACCGGGTGTACCGCCCCGGCGTCGAGCCGTGGGACGCCCCGGTCGACCTGCTCGACCTCAAGGGCACCGCCCTCACCGTGGTCGAGCCCCTGGCCATCCCGTGCCCGGTGCCTCCGGAGCTCCTCCGTCGCACGAGCTGAGAATCTGTGCGGCCCGCGGCGGTGACGACCAGAATCGCCGCCATGAAGCGCCGTGACCTCATCCGGATGAGCGACGACGAGGTGCGCGAGCTCCTCGACGGCCGCCACACCATGAACGTCGCCACCGTGAACCACGACGGCAGCATCCACCTCGTGGCCATGTGGTACGGGTTCCTCGACGGCAAGCCCGCGTTCTGGACCTACGGCCGCTCGCAGAAGATCCTCAACCTGGAGCGGAACCCCCAGATCACGTGCCTCGTCGAGTCGGGTGAGGTCTACGAGGAGCTGCAGGGCGTCGAGCTGGTGGGGCGGGCCGAGATCGTGCGGGACCGCGACCGGCTCATGGAGATCGGGCGCAGCGTCTTCAACCGCTACATCGGCACGTTCTCCGAGGAGATGCAGCCCTACCTCGACAAGACCGGCGCCAAGCGGGTCGGGGTGGTGATCGACGTGGAGCGCACCGTGTCGTGGGACCACCGGAAGCTCGGCGGCACCTACTGACGACCTGACCACCGGCCGGCACCACCCACCGGCACCGCCCATCGCACCAACCGGTGCCGGCCGCGCCGGGGCCACTACGTTGGGCCGCCATGGGTGAGATCGTGGAGTTCCCGAGCAACGGCGGCACCGCATCCGGCTACCTGGCCGTGCCCGACACCGGCGTCGGCATCCCGCTGGTGATCATCCAGGAGTGGTGGGGCCTCGTGCCCCACATCAAGGAGGTCGCCGACCGCTTCGCCGCCGACGGCTTCGTCGCCCTGGTGCCCGACCTCTACCACGGCGCCACCACGACCGAGCCCGACGAGGCCGGCAAGCTCATGATGGCGATGAACCTCGAGCAGGCCGGCAAGGACATGGCCGGGGCCGTCGACGAGGTCGCCCGCGTGTCGGGCAAGCCCGAGGTCGGGGTCACCGGCTTCTGCATGGGCGGCGGCCTGGCGCTCATCCTCGCCACCCTGCGCCCCGACCGGGTGAAGGCCGTCGTGCCCTGGTACGGGCTCATTCCGTGGCCCAACGCCCAGCCCGACTGGGCCCGCCTGGAGGCCTCGGTGCTCGGCCACTACGCCGAGAACGACGAGTACTTCACGCCCGAGCTGGCCCGGGAGCTGGAGCAGACCCTCCGCGACCTGGGCAAGGACGCCACCATCAACGTCCACCCCGGCACCCAGCACGCGTTCTTCAACGACCACCGCCCCGAGGTGCACGACCCCGAGGCGTCGGCCGCGGCCTACCAGGCCACCGTCGAGTTCCTCAAGGAGAAGCTCTCCTGATCGTCGAGCGCTACATCGAGCTCGGGCTGCGCCTCGGGCGGCACGTCGACGGGTTCGTCGACGCCTACTACGGGCCGCCCGAGATCGCCGCCCGGGTCGACGGCGAGCCGCTCACCCCGCCCGCGGCGCTCGCCGCCGACGCGGCCGCGCTGCTCTCCGACCTCGACGCCGGCGTGGAGGCCGACGAGCTCGGCGCCGCCCGCCGGCACTGGCTGCGGGGTCAGGTGCAGGGGCTGCGCACCAGCGCCCGGAAGCTGGCCGGCGAGCCGATCGCCTACCTCGACGAGGTCGAGTGGTGCTACGGCGCCCGCCCGGCGCTGGTCCCGGAGGACGAGTTCGAGGCCGCCCACCGGCGCCTCGACGCCGTCCTCCCCGGCTCCGGCCCGCTGCGCGACCGGATCATCGCCTGGCGCGAGGGCCACGCCGTCCCGCCCGACAAGCTGCAGACCGCGATCGACTCCCTCGCCGAGGACCTGCGGGCCCGGACGGTCGAGGCGTTCGGGCTGCCCGAGGGCGAGCGCATCGAGTGGATCCTCGAGACCGGCAAGCCGTGGTCGGGCTTCAACTACTACGAGGGCGGGCTGCGCAGCCGGGTGGCGATCAACGTCGACCTGCCGGTGCTGTCGCTCACGCTCGCGCACCTCGTCGCCCACGAGGCCTACCCGGGCCACCACACCGAGCACAGCCGCAAGGAGGCGGGCCTGGTCCGCCAGCGGCGCTGGCTGGAGGAGACGATCTCGCCGGTGGGTACGCCGCAGTGCACGATGTCGGAGGGCCTGGCCGACCTGGGCCTGGAGGTGCTGGTGGGCCGCCGGTCGGAGGGCTTCTCGGCCGAGCACCTGCGCCCGCTCGGCATCCCCTACGACGAGGAGGTGGCCACGTCGGTGAACGAGGCCACCGAGGCGCTGTCGTGGGTGCGTTCGAACGCGGCGATCCTGCTGCACGAGCACGGCACGCCCCACGACGAGGTGGTCGAGTACCTGGAGCGTTGGGCCCTGCTGCCGCACGCCCGGGCCACGAAGGCCGTGTCGTTCCTGACCGACCCCACCTGGCGCGCCTACTCGCACTGCTACACGGAGGGCCTCCGCCGGTGCCGGGCGTGGGTCGACGGCGACCCGGCCCGCTTCGAGCGCCTGGTCACCGAGCAGCTGCTCCCGTCGGATCTGTCGTGACACCCGCCGCCGGGATCGGGTGAGCCGCTGGGGTGGAACCCCGGAAGCTCACCCGGTTTCGGCGGGGTCAGCCGCCGACGCCCCAGAAGACGGGCGTGCCGTCGGTCTCGATGGCGCGGTGGCGGCGGGCGGCGGCGTCGACCGACGTGTCGTGGGTGAAGATCCAGAAGCGCTGCTCCCGGATGCCGGCGAGCACCTTCTCGGCCACGTCGGCCGGGTCGATCCCGGAGCTGACCAGCGTCTCCACCACCGAGCGGACGCCCTCGGCCGGGACCGGGGCGGCCTCGCCGCCGTCGGCGCCGGGCAGCGTCATCTCGCTCACGTCGTCGGGCCGGTTGCGCTCCGACTCGAAGATGCGGGTCTGCACCCACTCGGGGCACAGCACCGACACGCCGACCGGGGCGCCGGTGAGCTGCAGGTCGAGGTACAGCGACTCGGTGAACCCGACCACCGCGTGCTTGGTGGCGACGTAGGGGCCCATGGCCGGCGCGGTGACGATCCCCGCCACGGAGGCGGTGTTCACCACGTGACCCTCGCCCTGCTCGATGAGCCGGGGCACGAACGACCGGACGCCGTTGACGACGCCCGTCAGGTTCACGTCGACGATCCAGCGCCAGCGGTCGGCGGGGATCGTCCAGGCCAGGCCGCCGACGCCGATCCCGGCGTTGTTGCAGACCACGTGGGCGGCGCCGAAGCGGTCGAAGGTGGCGTCGGCCAGGGCGTCGAGTGCCTCGGGCTCGCGGACGTCGGTCACGTGGTGGAGCACGTTGTCGTCGCCGAACTCGTCGGCCAGGCCCTTGGCGGCCTCCTCGAGCGCCGCCGCCTCGACGTCGGCCACCACGACCCGCATCCCCTCGGTGGCGAACCGCCGCGCCATCGCCAGGCCGATGCCCGACGCGCCCCCGGTCACCACGGCCACCTTGCCCGCGAAGCTGTCCATGCCCGTGACGGTACCCGGCGGCTTGACCGACGGGTCAAGCAAACGCCCCGTCGGGCAGGGGCGCGCGGACGGTGGTCGGGAGCCGGGGCGCGACCGCGTCAGGCGAGCGTGAAGACCTCGAACGCCACCGCCAGCCGGCCGCCGAAGCGCTGGGCGGTCGCCTCGGCAAACCCCCGCAGCATCGGCTCGGGGTCGTCGGCGCCCAGGCCGGCCAGGTAGGCGGCGTGGGCCCGCAGCGAGGCGACGCCCCGGTCGAACGTGGTGGTCACGTCGACGGCGTGGGTCGGCTGCGGCGAGGCCACCACGGCCAGGTAGCGGGTGCCCGACCACGGCTCGAGGCCCCGGTCGGCCAGGTCGGTGAACACCCAGCGGTTGGCGGCGTCGCGCACCGCGTCGATCGTGGCCTGCCCCACGTGGCGGTGGTCGGCCATGTTGAGGTGGGTGCCGCCGTAGGTCTCCCGGTGGTTGACCGCCACCACCAGCTCGGGCCGGTGGCGGCGGACGGCGGCGGCCAGGTCGCGCCGCAGCGGCAGGCCGTACTCGACGAGGCCGTCGGGGTGGTCGAGGAACTCGACGGTGTCGACGCCCACCAGCTCGCAGCTCGCCCGCTGCTCGGCCTCGCGGACGGCGGCGGCCTCGGGGGGCGCCATGCCGTCGATGCCGGCCTCGCCCCGCGTGACCAGGAGGTAGGCGACCTCCTTGCCCTGGTCGGTCCAGCGGGCGACGGCGGCCGCGCCGCCGTACTCCATGTCGTCGGGGTGGGCCATGACCACGAGGGCCCGGTCCCAGTCCTCGGGCAGCTCCTGCAGCTCGGTCGGCGCATCGTCCATCCGCCGCAAGCTAACGAGCGCTGGCGCCCTCGCCGCTCGCCAGGCCCCGCTCCCGGCCTCGCCGCAGCGAGGCCTCGGCGGCCTCCGGGGTGTCGCCGAAGGCGACGAGGAAGCTGCGGGTGGCGCTCTCCAGGCCCTCGGCCGCGTCGCGGGGTGCGATCATCCCGGCGATGTGCAGCGAGACGAAGCCGTGCAGCGTGGCCCACACCTGCCGGGCCAGCTCGTGGGGGGTGGCGGGGGAGAAGCGGCCCGCGTCGAGGCAGCGGCCGACGCCCCGCAGCAGCGGCTGGTAGGTCTCCAGGCCGACGTGGGCGTCCTCGTCGTCGACCTTCCCGTCCATGAACATGGCCCGGTAGAGGTGGGGGTTGGCGAGCGCCATGCGGTAGTAGGCGGCGCCGAGGGCGATGACGTCGGCGACGGGGTCGTCGGTGTCGTCCACCCGGGCGAGGTGGGCGGCGAGCCGGGCGAACCCCTCGCGGCGGACGGCGCGGCGCAGCTCCGTCATGCCGCCGAAGTGCGTGTACACGGCCATCGTCGAGGCGCCGACCTCGGCGGCGAGGCGCCGCAGGGTGAGGGCGTCGCGGCCCTCCTCGGCGGTGATCCGGGCGGCGGCCTCGATGAGCGCGACGCGGACGGCGGGGTCGGCGACCTTGGGCACGACCCCAGCATGCCATAACAGCTCTATGCATCTATCCATAGCAGTGTTATGGTCACGGCATGACCTCCGGCAACTACCTCCAGGGCAGCTTCGGGCCGGTCCACGAGGAGCTGACCGTCACCGAGCTCCCGGTGACCGGCACCATCCCCGACCACCTCGACGGCCGCTACGTCCGCAACGGCCCCAACCCGCTGCCCGACCCGGCCCCCGACCCCGCCACGTACCACTGGTTCCTCGGGCACGGCATGGTCCACGGTGTCCGGCTGCGCGACGGGCGGGCCGAGTGGTACCGCAACCGCTGGGTCCGCAACGCCGAGGTCGCGCGGGCGCTGGGCGAGGAGCCGCCCCCCGGCCCCACCCACGCCGGCATGGACTTCGCGGCCAACACCCACGTCGTCGGCCACGCCGGTCGCACGTTCGCCGTCGTCGAGGCCGGCTCCCGGCCCGTCGAGCTCACCGACGAGCTCGACACCGTCGGGCCGTGCGACTTCGACGGCACCCTGCCCGGCGGCTACACCGCCCACCCCCACCGCGACCCGGCCACCGGCGAGCTGCACGCGGTCTCGTACTGGTGGGGCTGGGGCAACCGGGTCCAGTACTCGGTGCTCGGCCCCGACGCCCGCATCCGGCGCACCGTCGACATCGAGGTCGCCGGGCCGACGATGATGCACGACTTCTCGCTCACCGCCCGCCACGTCGTGCTCTACGACCTGCCCGTCACCTTCGACGTCGAGAAGGCCGCCCAGGGCACCCTGCCCTACACGTGGAACCCCGACCACCCGGCCCGCGTCGGGCTCCTGCCCCGCGACAGCGTCGACGGCGGCGACGTCCGCTGGTTCGAGATCGAGCCCTGCTACGTGTACCACCCGCTCAACGCCTACGACGAGGACGACGGGCGGGTCGTGCTCGACGTCGTCCGTCACCCGTCCACCTTCCGCACCGACCACAACGGCCCGTGGGAGGGCCCGCCCGCGCTGCACCGGTGGACCGTCGACCCCGCCGAGGGCAAGGTCGTCGAGGAGCTCCTCGACGGGCACGGCCAGGAGTTCCCCCGCATCGACGAGCGGCGCACCGGCCACCGCCACCGCTACGGCTACGTCGTCGGCCTGCCCCCGGAGGGCGAACGGCCCTACGCCGACACCGGCCTGGCCGCCACGTCGATCATCCGCCACGACCTGGTGGCGGGCACCCGCCAGCAGCGCGACTTCGGGCCCGGCACCGAGCCCGGGGAGTTCGTGTTCGTGCCGGCCGGCGACGACGCCGCCGAGGACGAGGGCGTGCTGATGGGCTACGTGTACGAC
>DATCLV010000548.1:0-11138 GCA_036563745.1 Acidimicrobiales bacterium
TCGAGCTTCGACCGGAAGTAGTAGTAGAGCGACGGCTGCTGGAGCCCGGCGCGCTCGGCGATCTGCGCCATGGTCACGGCGTTGACGCCCTGCTCGGCGAAAAGCTCGGCGGCGGCGCGGACGATGTCGCTGCGGGCGTCGCCGTCGTCGCCCCGGCGGGGCCGCGTCCGGGGGCGCCCGGGCCGGCGGGCGGGCCGGGCGGGTTCCTCCGAGCGGGTCGGGGGCCGCGGCACGGGGCGACTGTACCGGGGCGGGCGGTCGTTCCCCGGGCGTTCTCCGGGCTGGGCCCGGCGCCGTGTTTCCGGGGCGTGAACAGTCCGGCTCGACCGTTGACCCTGCGGGCCGCGCTCGTCATCCTCGGCCGAGGTTTCCGAAACGTCGTAGAAACTCCGGCGGTGCCGACGGCCCCCCGGAGCGGGGAGGGGATGCATGGCAGAGCGCGGCACCGACACCGTCCTCGGCGCCCGGGACCACGCCCGGGCCCAGGCGGGCACCGCCGAGGCCCGGGCGGTCACGACCCAGCCCACCGTCCCGGCCACCGCCGCCACCGACCTCCCCGACGGGGTCGCCGCCGCGGACGTGGTGTGGGACGAGACGCTCGGCCTCGGCGGCTACGCCAGCCGGGTCCTGCGCCGCGGCACCCACCTCCGCCTCGCCGACCTCACCGGCGACACCAACCTGCACCTGGTGCTCCACCACGCCGCCCGGCCCGCCGAGCGGCTCAACGTCGCCGACACGGTGAAGCTCCAGTGGAACGCCTACCTGGGCGGCGGCGGCCTGCTGCTGTCCGACATGGGCCGCGTGCTGGCCACCATGCTCCCCGGCAGCACCGCCGCCCTCGACCTGCTGTGCGGCGCCTCCACCCGAAGCGGCGTGGCCGCCCGCCACGGCGACAGCGGCAACCACTCCCCCACCCCCGCCGGGCGCGACCGGCTCCTGCTGGGCCTGGCCAAGCACGGCCTCGGCCGCCGCGACCTGCCGCCCAGCGCCAACCTGTTCTCGTCGGTGCGGGTGGAGCCGGACGGCTCGCTGGTGCTGGCGCCCCCGGGCGAGCCGTCCCACATGACCCTGCGCTGCGAGCTCGACGTGCTCGTCACGGTGGCCGTCACACCCCACGTCCTCGACGATCGACCCACCTACACGGGCGGCCCGGTGCGGCTGACGGCCTGGTCGGGGGCCCCGGCCGGGCCCGACGACCCGGCCCGCGCCGCCTCGCCCGAGGCCCGGCGGGCGTTCGAGAACACCGACGACGTGCTGAGCGCCCTGGTGGGTGCGGGCGTGGGGTCGGGCCTGGGCCCGGAGGCCGGCTGATGGGCGAGATCATCCTGGACGAGGTCGTCCCCGCCCGGGCGCCGTGGGCGCACCGCCTGGAGACCGGCGACACCCTCCGCATCGTCGACCTCGAGGGCAACCAGGCCGTCGACTTCATCGTCTACGACGCCGACGACCCCGACCTCCGCTACGACGCCTCGGTCACGATCGCCGCCCAGCGCAACATCTTCCTGACCACCGGCTCGGTGCTGCGCGACGGCGAGGGCGACCCGCTGCTGACCGTCGTGGCCGACGAGGTGGGGCGGCACGACACGATCGGCGGCGCCTGCTCCTGCGAGTCGAACACGGTCCGCTACGGGCACCACACCAAGCACCAGCACGCCTGCGTCGACAACTTCCTCACCGCCCTGGCCCCCTACGGGCGCGGCAAGCGCGACATGGTCAGCAACGTCAACTGGTTCATGAACGTGCCGGTCGAGGCCGACGGGTCGCTGGGCATCGTCGACGGCCTGTCGGCGCCCGGGAAGTCCGTGGAGCTGCGGGCCGAGCGGCCGGCGCTGGTCGTGATCTCGAACTGCCCCCAGATCAACAACCCCTGCAACGCGTTCAACCCGACGCCGATCCGGGTCGTGGTGACGCGATGAGGCCGCGGCGCCCCGGCGGGCCGGCCGGCGCTCCCGGGGCCTCGCGGTGAGCCCGCGCCCGCCCTTCGCCCGGGTCCTGGTGGCGAACCGGGGCGAGATCGCGTGCCGCATCATCCGCACGCTCCACGAGCTGGGCTGCGAGGCGGTCGCCGTCTACTCCGACGCCGACCGCGGCGCCGCCCACGTGGCGCAGGCCGACCACGCCGTCCGCCTCGGCCCGGCGCCCGCCGACGAGTCGTACCTGCGTGCCGACCGGATCCTCGAGGCCGCCGCGACCTGCGGGGCCGAGGCCGTGCACCCCGGCTACGGGTTCCTGTCGGAGCGGGCCGACTTCGCCGAGGCCGTGGAGGCGGCGGGCCTGGCGTTCGTCGGCCCGACGACGACGCAGCTGCGCGACTTCGGCGACAAGCACCGGGCCCGGCAGCTGGCCCGGGCCGCCGGCGTGGCGCTGCTCCCCGGCACCGGCCTGCTGCCCGACGCCGCGGCTGCGCTCGCCGCCGCCGAGTCGGTCGGCTACCCGGTGATGCTCAAGTCGGCGGCCGGGGGCGGCGGGATCGGCCTGCGCGCCTGCCACGGCCCCGACGAGCTGGCCGCGGCGTTCGACCAGGTCACCCACCACGCTCGGGCGAACTTCGGGTCGGCCGACGTGTTCCTCGAGCGGTTCGTGGCCCGGGCCCGGCACGTCGAGGTGCAGGTGTTCGGCGACGGCGACGGCGGGGTGGTCCTGCTGGGCGAGCGCGACTGCTCGGTCCAGCGGCGCAACCAGAAGGTGATCGAGGAGACCCCGGCACCCGGGCTGCCGGCGGCCACGCGGGAGGCGCTGCGGGCCGACGCTTGGGCGCTCGCCGCCGCGGTGCGGTACCGGTCGGCGGGGACCGTCGAGCTGCTGGTCGACGCCGACACCGGCGAGCACTTCTTCCTGGAGGTGAACACGCGCCTGCAGGTGGAGCACGGGGTCACCGAGCTGACCCACGGCGTCGACCTGGTGGCGTGGATGGTCCGGCTGGCGGCCGGCGACCGGTCGATGTTCGGGGCCGGGGCGGCCGGAACGGGCGCCGGTGGCGACGGCGCGGTGCCCCGCGACCCGGTCGGCCCGGGCGACCTGGTCGGCCCAGTCGGTCCGGTCGCCCGGGGGCACGCCGTCGAGGCCCGGGTCTACGCCGAGAGCCCGGCCCACGGGTTCCAGCCCAGCCCCGGGCGGCTCACCCACGTGCGGATCCCCGAGGGCGTGCGGTGCGACGGGTGGGTCGAGCCCGGCACCGAGGTCACCCCCTACTACGACCCGCTGCTGCTGAAGCTGCTGGCCCACGGGCCCGACCGGGCCACGGCGGTCGCGCGGCTCGACCGGGCGCTGGCCGAGCTGCAGCTGGCGGGCATCGAGACCAACGTCGAGCACCTGCGGGCGATCCTCGCCGACCCCCGGTTCGCGGCCGGCGAGGCCACCACGGGCCTGCTGGCCGACCTCCCCTTCACGCCGCCGGCGGTCGAGGTGGTCGACGCCGGCGCCGGACGGGGCGGCCAGGCCCTGGTCGTGGCCCACCCCGGGCGCACCGGCTACTGGTCGGTGGGCGTGCCGCCCAGCGGCCCGATGGACGACTGGTCGTTCCGGCTCGGCAACGCCCTGCTCGGCAACCCGGCCGACGCCGCCGGGCTCGAGCTCTCGGTCGCCGGGCCGACCCTCCGGTTCCACCGGCCCGCCACCGTGTGCCTGACCGGGGCCGACATGGGCGCCACGCTCGACACCGGGCCCGCGGACGCGGGGTGCGCCGGCGGCGCCGGGGACGCGCGCGGCGACGGGCCCGGGGGCCGGGTCGAGCCGTGGGTGCCGGTCGACGTGCCGGCCGGCGCGGTGCTGCGGCTGGGGGCGATCGAAGGCGCCGGGGCGCGGGCCTACCTGCTCGTGCGGGGCGGGCTGGCCGTCCCCGAGGTGCTCGGCAGCCGCACCACCTTCGACCTCGGCGGCTTCGGGGGCCTCGCCGGGCGGGCGCTCCAGCCCGGCGACCTGCTGCGGATCGACCCCGAGCCGGCGGCGCCGGTGGTCGCCGGCGGGCTGCCCCCGGCGCTGCGGCCCGAGCTGACCGACCGCTGGGTCCTCGCCGTCCTCGACGGGCCCCACGCCGCCCCCGACTACCTCACCGCCGCCGACGTCGACCTCCTCTACGGCACCGACTGGGAGGTCCACTACAACTCGGCCCGCACCGGGGTCCGGCTCGTCGGCCCCCGGCTGAGCTGGGCCCGGCCCGACGGCGGCGACGCCGGCCTCCACCCGTCGAACGTCCACGACAACGCCTACGCCGTCGGCACCGTCGACTTCACCGGCGACATGCCGGTGATCCTCGGCCCCGACGGCCCCAGCCTGGGCGGGTTCGTGTGCCCGGCGACGGTGGTCGACGCCGACCTGTGGAAGATCGGCCAGCTCCGGGCGGGCGACCGGGTGCGGCTGCTCCCGGTGAGCGCCCAGGCCGCCGCCGACGCCCGCACGGCCCAGGCCGAGGTCCTGTCGGCCCTGGCCGCGGGGTCGACGCCGGCCTCGCTGCGGTCGCTGCCGGCGCTGCCGGCGTGGCGGCCGCGGCCCGGCCCGGCGGTGACGGTCCTGGGCCGCACCGAGCCGGTGCCCGAGGCGTCCCGCCCGCCGCTCACGTTCCGGCGCAGCGGCGACCGCCACCTGCTGGTGGAGGTGGGGCTGCCCGTCCTCGACCTCGACCTGCGGGTGCGGGTCCACCAGCTCGCCACGTGGTTCGCCGATGAGCAGGTGGCCGGCGTGACCGACCTGACCCCGGGCATCCGCTCGCTGCAGGTGCAGGTCGACGGCGACCGGCTCGACGTCGAGAAGGCGATGGACCTGGTCCGCCGGGCCGACGCCGAGCTCCCGCCGGTCGACGACGTGGTCCTCCCCAGCCGGGTGGTCCACCTGCCGCTGTCGTGGGACGACCCGGCGGTGCGCACGGCGATCGACATCTACATGCGGTCGGTGCGGCCCGACGCGCCCTGGTGCCCCAGCAACCTCGAGTTCATCCGCCGGGTGAACGGCCTGGCGTCGATCGACGAGGTGCGGCGCATCGCCTTCGCCGCCGAGTACGTGGTGTACGGCCTGGGCGACGTCTACCTGGGCGCCCCGGTCGCCACCCCGCTCGACCCCCGCCACCGCCTGGTCACCACCAAGTACAACCCCGCCCGCACCTGGACCCCGGAGAACGCCGTCGGCATCGGTGGCGCCTACCTGTGCGTGTACGGGATGGAGGGCCCGGGCGGCTACCAGTTCATCGGCCGCACCACCCAGGTGTGGCACCGCTGGCCGGCGCCCGGCACCGAACCGTGGCTGCTGCGGTGCTTCGACCGGCTGCGGTTCCACGCCGTCGACGCCGACGAGCTGCTGGAGCTGCGCGCCGACTGCGCCGCCGGCCGCTGGGCGCCCGAGATCACCGACGGCACGCTGTCGATCGCCGAGCACCACCGGTTCCTGGACGCGACCGCGGACGCGATCGCCGGGTTCCGCGACCGGCAGCAAGCCGCCTTCGGCGCCGAGCGGGAGCGGTGGGCGGCGTCGGGCGAGCTGGCCACGGCCGACGCCATCGAGCGGGAGCTGCTGGCCGCCCCGGCCGCCGGGCCCGAGGTCGAGGTGCCCGAGGGCGCCTGGGCCGTGACCGCCCCGCTGGCCGCCCGGGTGTGGGCGGTGCCGGTGCGGGAAGGCGACCGCGTGGCGGCCGGCGACCCGGTGGTGGTGCTGGAGGCGATGAAGACCGAGACCGTCCTGCGGGCCCCCGGGGCGGCGGCGGTGGTCCGGGTGTGCTGCGAGCCGGGCGAGCTGGTGGCGCCGGGGCGGGTGCTGGCCGTGGTGATGCCGTCGTGACGCCGCCGTCCTCGGACGCGACGACGCCGACCGAGGCCGTCGCCCGGGCCTACGAGCGGCTGGCGGCGGGCCAGGCGGCGGCCTGGATCACGGTGGTGCCCGAGGAGGACGCCCGGCGGGCGGCGCAGCGCCTGGAGGACGAGGGCCCCGACGGCCGCCCGCTGTGGGGCCGGACGTTCGCCGTGAAGGACAACATCGACGTCGCCGGGCTGCCCACCACCGCGGCGTGCCCGGCGTTCGCCTACGAGGCCACCGCCACGGCGCCCGCCGTCCAGGCGCTGCTCGACGCGGGTGCGGTGCTGGTCGGCAAGACCAACCTCGACCAGTTCGCCACCGGGCTGGTCGGCACCCGGTCGCCCTACGGGGTGCCGCACAGCGTCCTCGACGCGACCCGGGTCGCCGGCGGCTCCAGCTCCGGCTCGGCCGTCGCGGTGGCCGAGGGGGTCGTCGACCTGGCGCTCGGCACCGACACCGCCGGCTCCGGCCGGGTCCCCGCCGCCTGCAACGGCATCGTCGGGGTGAAGCCCTCCCGGGGCCTGATCCCCGTCGACGGCGTGGTCCCGGCCTGCCGCTCGATCGACTGCGTCTCCCTGTTCTCGGTCGAACCTGCCCCCGGGACGGGGAGCTGGCTCCCCGGTTCGGGGGCACGTTCGGAGGGAGCCCGGATCGGGGTCCCTCCCCCTGACCAGTGGGGCCTGGCCGCACCCCAGGAGGTCGCCTACCGCCACGCCCTCACCGGCCTCGGGGGCGTCGAGGTCGACCTCACCCCCTTCCTCCGGGCCGGGGAGCTCCTCTACGGCCCCGCCCTGGTCGCGGAGCGGCTCACCACCATCGGTCCCCTCCTCGCCACCGACCCCGACGCCGTCCACCCCGTCGTCCGCCGGGTCGTCGAGCCGGGCCTCGGCGCCACCGCCGTCGACGTCCACCGCACCCACCAGCGCCTCGCCGACCTGCGCCGCCGGTTCGACCCGGTGTGGGACGAGGTCGACGTCCTCGTGCTCCCGACCGTCCCCGACGTCCCCACCCTGGCCGAGGTCGAGGCCGACCCCGTCGGCGCCAACGCCGCCCTCGGCCGCTGGACGAACGGCGTCAACCTGCTCGACCTGTGCGCGGTCACGGTCCCCGCCGGCGTCCGGCCCGACGGCCTCCCCGGCAGCGTCACCGTCGTCGGCCCCGCCGGCACCGACGCCCTGGCCGCCGCCGTCGCCGCCCGGATCGCCCGGCCCCGCGCGTCGCTGGCCGTCGTCGGCGCCCACCTGTCGGGCCTGCCGCTCAACCACCAGCTCACCGACCGGGGCGCCTACCTGGAGGCCGCCACCCGCACGGCCCCCGTGTACCGCCTGTTCGCCCTGGAGACCGAGCCGCCGAAGCCCGGGATGGTGCGGGTCGGGCCGGGCGAGCGGGGCGCGGCGGTCGAGGCCGAGGTGTGGTCGCTCGACGAGGCGGCGTTCGGGTCGTTCGTGGCCGAGGTGCCGCCGCCGCTGTCGATCGGCACGGTCGAGCTGGCCGACGGCCGGTCGGTGAAGGGGTTCCTGTGCGAGCCGTCGGCCCTGGTCGGCGCCGAGGACATCACCGCCCACGGCGGCTGGCGGGCCTGGCTGGCCGCCCGCTGACCGTCGGCGCCCGGGTCAGCGCGGGGCGAGGTCCCGGATGGCCTGGCGCTGGTCGTAACCGAACGGCAGCAGGGCCAGGGCCGGCGTGGTCACCCCGTTGTCGACGTAGCGCTGGATGTGCTCCCGGCAGGCGTCGGGCGTGCCCCACACGATGAGGTCGTCGACCACCTGGTCGGGGATGGCGTCGAGCGCCGCCTTGCGGTCGCCCTCCTTCCACAGCCGCCACATCTCCGCCAGGGCCTCGCCGCGGCCCAGCCACTCGTGGAACGCGGCGTAGACGGGCACGTTGAGGTAGGCGGCGATGGCGAAGCGGGCCATCGACCGGACGGTGTCGGCGTCGTCGACGGGGGCGACGAAGATGCGGGCCACCACCTCGCGGGGCTGCCCGTCGGGCGCCGCGGCCTGCACGATCGGCGCCACGGTGGCCACGTCGTCGGCCGACAGCCAGTTGATGATGGCGCCGTCGCCCTCGCGGCCGGCCAGCTTCAGCATCCCCTCCCGCAGCGCCGCCACCAGGATCGGGACCGGCTCGGGCGGCCGCACCCCGAGACGGAAGCTGCGCACCGAGAACGTCTCGTACTCGTGGGTGACCTTCTCGCCGGCCAGCGCGGCGCGCAGGAACCGGACGACGTCACGGGTGCGCTGGTAGGGCTGCTCGAACGGGATGCCGTTCCAGCCTTCGACGATCACGTTGGACGACGTGCCGACGCCCAGCGCCAGCCGTCCCGGCGCCGCCTGGGCCAGCGAGCCGACCGACTGGGCGAGGCACGCCGGGCCCCGCGTGAAGGCGGGGACGATCGCGGTGCCCAGGCGCAGGCTCGGCGCCCACACCGAGGCGAGGGCGAGCGGGGTGAAGGCGTCGGCGCCGTTGGCCTCCGAGGACCACACGTCGGTGTAGCCCAGGTCGGCCAGCTCCACGACCCAGTCGCGCTGCTCCCCGAGGGGCACGCCGTCGAACGGGATGGTCATGCCGTAGCGCTGCATGCGGGGAGCCTGGCACACCGGCCGCCGTTCCACCCATCCTCGCGTCGTCCCAGGTCCCGGGCCTGACCCGGAGTCAGGCCCGCAGGCCGCGCCGCCGGAGACCGCGGCTCAGGGCTGTTGGAGCCGGACGATCGCCGACTGGCTGGCCGTGGCCAGCAGCGTCCCGTCCTCCGACCACAGGTGGACCACGCCGTGGCCGATGCCGTTGGCCACCCCGTGGATCCGGATGTCGAGCATCACCCACTCGGTGGGGACCAGCCGGTACACGCGCAGGGTGTTGTCGAGGCTGTTCCCCCCGCCCGGCCGGCCCAGGGCCTGGCGGATGCCGAAGGGCACGTAGTCGCCCAGGATCGCCAGGCCGGCGCCGCTGGCCAGGTCCAGGTCGTCGGGGGTGCGGGCCCACAGCGTCGACCGGCCGCCCACCATCGGCCGCCCGTCCACGTCGTCCCAGTCGCGGGCGTTGGCCAGCCGGATGTCGAGCCGCTTCATGATCGACTCGACGCTCTCCTCCGGGAACGTGCGGTGGGGGCAGCCCTCGGGGCCGGGCACGTCGGGCGGGTCGACCCAGGTGCCCTCCACGTCGAGGTCGCGCTGCCCGAGCGCGGCGTTCACGGTGACGATCTCGTCCTCGCCCACGTGCCCCACCGCCCGGGCCTGGGTGATCGTCTTGCCCCGGGCCGCGACCTTCACGTCGATGTCGAGGATCGCCGGCACGTGCGCGTAGTCCAGGTACTGGGCGGTCGCCCAGATGACCGGGCGGCCGGTCGCCGCCTCCATCGCGGCGATGGCCGCGCCGAGCGCGCAGCCGCCGAAGAGGAAGCCCCCGCCGGTGGCGATGCCGGGGGTCACCGGCAGCACCCACCGCATCGGGTTGTGGGTGGCCTGGAGTCCGAGCCAGTCGCGTGCGTCCATTCGCGGCCAGACTACGGCCCATGACCGACACGCCATGGTTGGGGGACGCCTGCTCGCTCGTCGACGCCTTCCGGTCCGGGGAGCGGTCCCCGGCCGAGGAGCTGGAGGCCGTGCTGGCGGCGATCGAGGCCAGCTCGCTCAACGCCTTCTGCCACGTCGACGCCGACGGGGCGAGGGCCGAGGCCGCCGCGGCCGACGTGGCGCTGCCCTTCGGGGGCGTGCCGATCGGGGTGAAGGAGCTGGACAGCGTGGCCGGCTGGCCCGCCACCCACGCCAGCCTGGCGTTCGCCGGCGAGGTCGCCTCGTACACGAGCACGATGGTCCAGCGGCTGGAGCAGGCGGGCGTGGCGAAGGTCGGCCTCACCACCGCCAGCGAGTTCGGCGGCCTCAACGTGAGCGTCACCAAGGCGCACGGCGTCACCCACAACCCCTGGCAGGAGGGCCGGACGGCCGGCGGGTCGTCGGGCGGCTCGGCCGCCGCGGTGGCCGGCGGGCTCGTGCCGATCGCCACCGGCGGCGACGGCGGCGGCTCGATCCGGATCCCGGCGGGCTTCTGCGGGCTGGTCGGCATGAAGGGCACGGCCGGCCGCATCCCCCGGGGCCCCCGCACCGACATCGCCCCGCTCACGGTGGTGGTCGGCTGCCTGGCCCGGTCGGTGCGCGACGTGGCCCGCTGGTACGACGTGTGCGCCGGCTACGACTCCCGCGACCCCTACAGCCTGCCCAAGGTCGAGGGCTGGGAGCGCGACCTGGGCACCCACGACCTGCGGGGCAAGCGGGCCGTCATCGCCCCCAACCTGGGCTCGGCCGTGGTGCGGCCCGAGGTGGAGGCGGCCGTCGTCGAGGCGGCCGAGGCGCTGGCCCGCGACACCGGGCTGGTGCTGGTCGACGTGCCGGTGAAGCTGCCGGGCCTGGGCTTCGAGTGGGCGATGGCCAACCTGGCGCAGCTGCGGCGGGAGCTGGGCGACCGCTGGCCCGACTGCAAGGACGACCTGACCATCGAGATGGCGTTCGGCCTGGAGCTGGCCGAGGGCGTCTACAACCTCGAGATGGCCGGCCGGGTGGAGGCCCAGCGCACCGACGCCAACGAGCGGATGGCCGAGGTGTTCGACCAGGTCGACTTCATCTTCGCCGCCACCAACCCCGACGTGGCGTTCCCGGCGCACGTGGGCATCAACACCCGGGTCGGCGACCAGAAGGTGGGGCCGGAGAACAACGGGGCGCTCACGATCCCGGCCAACGTCGTGGGGAACCCGGCGATCTCGATCCCGATCACACCGGTGGACGGGCTGCCCGTGGGGCTCCAGGTGATCGGCCGCCACCACGAGGACGCCCTGCTCCTGGACCTGGCGCTGCGGGCCGAGCAGACCTGCCCGTGGCCGCTGGTGGCGCCGGGGGCACCCCGGTAGCCCGGCGCCGGGTCGGCGCTCGGTCGGCGCTCGGTCCGGTGGGGGTCGGCGCTCGGTTCCGCGCTCGCCCGGTGGGGGGTCGGCGCGCGGTTCGGCACTCGGCAGGGGCGCTGAGCAGGGGCTGCGGGGGTCGGCGCCGGGCTCCGGGAAATTTTCCGACTTTCTCGGGCGCCGCCACCCTTAACTGTCACACCCCCTCAGTTGGATGGTCGCATGAACCGCCAACTGCACCTCCTGCCCCACCACCCCCGGCCCCACCGCATCTCCGAGGAGACGAAGGCGGTCGGCCGCCGGGGCATCGCCCAGGCCCGGGCCGCCCTCCAGGCCGCCCGCACGGGCCGCGAGCTGCCTCCCGAGGAGCTCGCCCGCCCCGCCGCTTCCCACTCGAGCTCGCGGATGCGGGCCCAGCAGCGGAAGACGGCGGCGTGAGGCGGGTGCCCCGGTCCCACCACAC
>DATCLV010000552.1:0-19922 GCA_036563745.1 Acidimicrobiales bacterium
GTGTGGCAGTGGACCGCCAGCACCTACGGGCCCTACCCGGGCTTCCGGCCCGCCGAGGGCGCGATCGGCGAGTACAACGGCAAGTTCATGGTCAACCAGCAGGCGCTGCGGGGCGGCGCCTGCATCACGCCGGCCGACCACACCCGGCTGACCTACCGGAACTTCTTCTACCCCTCCGCCCGGTGGCCGTTCACCGGCCTCCGCCTGGCGGTCGACCGGTGAGCCGGGCGGCGACCAGGACCGCCCTGCTCTCGGGCGGGGTCAGCGTCGACGTGCGGCTCCACGAGGCGGAGTTCCGGACCGCGCTGCGGCGCGACGCCCGTGCGGGGCTCACCGCCCAGCCGAAGTGGACGTCGCCGGTGTGGTTCTACGACGACCGGGGCTCGGCGCTGTACGAGCAGATCACGCGGCTGCCCGAGTACTACCCCTTCCGCACCGAGCGCGACCTGCTGCGCCTCCGGGCCACGGAGATCGCCCACGTGGCCGGCACGGAGGTGCTGGTCGAGCTGGGCTCGGGCACGTCGGAGAAGACCAAGCTGCTGCTCGACGCGATGCGGCGGACACCCCAGGGCCTGGTCGGCTACGTGCCGTTCGACGTGTCGGAGGGGACGCTGCGGGACGCGGCGGCCGCGAGCGCCCGTGAGTTCGAGATCGGCGTGCACGCGATCGTCGGCGACTTCCACCGGCACCTCGACGCCATCCCGGACGTGGGCGCGCCCCGCCTGGTGGCGTTCCTGGGCAGCACGATCGGCAACTTCGAGCCCGACCAGCGCCACGCGTTCCTGCGACGGGTGGCCGACGTGCTGGGCCCCGACGACCGCTTCCTGCTGGCCACCGACCTGGTGAAGCCCGTCGAGCGGCTGGTCGCGGCCTACGACGACGCCGCGGGGGTGACCGCGGCGTTCAACCGCAACCTGCTGCGGGTCCTCAACCGGGAGCTGGGCGCCGACTTCGTGCCGTCGCAGTTCGACCACGCGGCCCGCTGGAACCCGGAGGGCAGCTGCGTCGAGATGTGGCTGCGGGCGCAGCAGGCGATGGGGGTCGACGTGCCCGCCCTCGACCTGCACATCGGCTTCGCCGAGGGCGAGGAGATGCGGACCGAGATCAGCACGAAGTTCACGCCCGAGGGCGTGGCCGAGGACCTGGCGGCGGTGGGGATGGCGGTAGCCGCCAGCTGGACGGACCCAGCTGGCGACTACCTGTTGACGCTCGCCCGAGGGCCCCGCGTCGAGACCTGACCGCACCCGGCCCGGCCGCCGCCCGACGTTGGGACGACGGCGTCCTGCGCTCCCTCACCGGAACGCCGTGCGGGCGCCGGTGCCGGGGTGTTCGGCCCTCGGTACCCGGCCTGCGCTCGGATAACGCCACTTACGGGGTGTTTTCGGTCGGGAGCGCGCCCGGCGGCCGCGGCGCGGGCCGGGGCGGTGGGGGCGTCGCGGCCTCAGCCGGGGCCCGGCCGGGCGTCGAGGAGGCGGGCGGCCCGCTCGACCCCGGGCGGCAGGCGGCGTCGCCGGCGGAGCACGGCCGGGGCGCAGCGGGCCGCGTCGGCCAGCGCCGTGCGGGCCGCCGGGTCGTGCCGCGCCTGCCGGGCGAGCCGCAGCGTCGCCCGGCTCGCCCGGCGCACCGGCCGCCGCAGCCAGTCCGACAGCAGGTCGTTGCGGTAGACCTGCGCCCGCCGGGCCCGGCGCGCCCGGTCGTCGCCGTCGGCGGCGAACGCCGGATGGTGGTGGGCGACCACGTCGGGTGCGTACGCCAGGTCCCAGCCGGCGGCCGCCAGGTCGTAGGCCAGGAGCCGCTCCTCGCCGAGGAAGAACAGCAGCGGGCTGAACCCACCCACCTGCAGGTAGGCCTCGCGCCGCACCACGGCGCCACAGGCGGCGAAGCCCAGCACCGGCGGTCCGGGCAGCGGGCGGGGCACCCGGAGCGGGCTGGCCGCCATCTCGGCGCTGAGCGGGTCGAGCCGCTCCTCCGGGCCGACCAGGATGCGGGCCGCCACCAGCGCCAGGTGGGGATGGACGTGGAGGTGGGCGGCCGCCGTCGCCAGCGCCCCGGGCGCGTACCAGGAGTCGTCGTCGCAGAAGGCCACGTGCGGCGTGGTCGCGGCGGCGACGCCGATCGTGCGGGCCGGGGCGCCGAGGTTGCGGCCGAGCTCGATCACGTCGGCGCCGGCGGCGCGCGCCGTCGCCGGTGTCCCGTCGTGGGACCCGTTGTCGACCACGACGACCCGCGGCGGGGTGGGGGCGTCGGCGGCGCGCAGGTGGGCGAGCGTGGCCGCCAGCCGTTCCCGGCGGTTGCGGGTGGCGATCACGACGGTGACGTCCTGGTCGACGGCCATCCCGGGACGTGGTGCCGCAGCGGGGCCCGCCCGGCCGTGGTCCTGGGAGCCGGGCGGTCGACCGGTCAGGAGCGCTTGGCGGCGGTGGCCTTGCCGCCCTTGCGGCCGGCCCGCTTCTTCTGGGCCGTGGTGCCACCCTGGCGACCGTCGCCGCCGGAACCGCTGCGCTCGCCCCCGTGCTTCGACGCGTCGGGGGAGTTGGCGATGCGGGCCGCCCGCTCCTTCGACATGCCCTTGTCGCGGAGGGCCTCGTACTGCTTCTCGTTCTTCACGCTGGGGCGTTTGTCCGGCATGGGGATCCTCCTGGAGCTCGACGAGCCGCCGCGCGCGCGGTTACCCGCGCCCGGCGACGGCGATCCGTGGGGCACCCGCGGTCCCCGTCACCCCGGCGGGTACCCGTCGCCGGCGAGGAGGCGGGCCAGGTGCGCGGCGTTGCGGGCGACCTGGGCGGTGGCGGTCGTGACCGCCTCGGGCACCTCGGGCAGGTCGCGGTAGTCGGTGCCCTGCATCGCCTCGCCGACCCAGTAGGTGGTGGCGTTGGCGGGGATCGTGAACCCCACGTCGGAGAGGGCCTGATAGAGCTCGGCGGAGACGTGGTGGGCGCCGTCCTCGTTGCCGACGACCGCGACCACGGCGACCTTCCCGTAGCTGGGCATCCGGCCGCCGTCGTCGGTCTCGCCCAGGAACGCGTCCATCCGCTCGGTGACCCGCTTGGCCACCGACGACGGCTGCCCCATCCAGATCGGCGTGCCGAACACGAGGATGTCGGCGTCGAGGATCCGCCGCCGCAGGCCCGGCCACTCGTCGCCGTCCCCCTCGTCGGACGTCACGCCCGGCTTCACGTCGAGGTCGACCACCCGCACGGGCGGGCCCACCACCTCGGCGCCCTGCGCGGCGAGCTGGTCGAGCACCTGGACGACCAGCAGCTCGGTGCTCGACGGCGCAGCGCCCGCCTTGAGCGTGCAGTTGATCCCGAAGGCCTTCGGTGTGGTCATGCCCGCGTCTACCCGGGCCCGGAGGTCCGAACCGACGCGGGACGCGACGGACCGCGGCGGCACCCGATCGGTCGGGAGTCGGGAGGCCAGGCGGTCAGGCGGTCAGGCGACCAGCTGGGTGAGGCGCGCCTCGGCCCGGCTGCGGCGCTGGTAGGCGGCCGAGGGGGTGAGCCCCAGCTGCTCGGCGACCGGCTTGACCCGGTGGCCGTTGAGCCGGGTGTCGATGATGAGCTGCGCCTCGGTGGGGTCGAGCAGGCCCTGACGACGGCCCTGGCACACCAGCTCGATCACGACCTGGGCCGGCGGCGTGGTGGTGCCGAGCTCGCCCGGGGCGGGCGGATGGCTGGCGTCGTCGTCGTCGAACGGCTCGGAGCGGGCGGCGCGCTGGGCGGCGCGGTAGATGCGGTTGCGGGCGTCGAGCAGGAGCCCGCCGGCGACCGACGTGCGGCGGTCGAGGGGGAAGTCGAGGATGCCGACGGCGATCTCGGAGACGGCCTCGGCGGTGGTGACCGAGCTGCGGGCCGCCAGGTTGCGGATCCCGGGCTCCAGGCAGGCGATCACCGTGAGCAGCGCGGGGGAGTCGCCCCGCTGGGCGTGGCCGACGAGGTGGCCGAGCACCGCGTCGGCGGCACGGGTGGGCAGCGTGCGGAGCCAGCCCTTGACCTCCGCGGGGCCGAGCAGTCCGGCCTCGCGCAGCGCCGGGCAGCTGGCTCCCCAGCGTTTCAACGTCTCAGCTTCCCGCCCCCGGGTCAGCAACCGGAGATGCCGTTCCGTCGATGCCAACGCATCGCCGTCCGCCCAGTCCATCTGTCGCCCTCCTCGCGTCGTGTGGACCCGACCCCTCCACATTGCCGCGGACGACCACTACGGCTGGTGCTACGGGGTGGGGTACGACCGTTGCATTCTCGTGAATATCTGTGCGCGGCACCAGTGCCGCCGCCGGTATCCCGGCCACGCCACCGGTGCCACCGGGCCCGGTATCCCGAGGTACCCGGCCCGGATACCCGATCGGCCGGCCGCCCCGGGAGGGACGACCGGCCGATCGGCAACCGCGGTCGGCGACGCTCAGCCGTCGATGCGGTGGATCTCGCCGCCCATCAGGCCGACGACGTAGACGTCGCCGTTGTTGTCGGTGCCGAACGACACCAGCTGCTCGGCGCCGGCGTCCTCCCACTCGGCGTCCTCGACGACCTCGCCGTCGACGGCGCGGAGGCCACGCACGTAGTTCTGGCAGGAGTCGCCGAACAGGTAGGCGCCCTCCAGCTCCCGGACCGGGCCGCGGTACACGACGCCGCCGGTGATCGCGCAGCCGTCGCGGGTCTCGTACTCGTAGATCGGCAGGGTCGCGCCCTCGGGGTTCGTGCCGTCCTCGAACGGGTGCGAGCCCTCCATCTCGTTCCAGCCGAGGTTGGCGCCCTTGCCGCCGCCCTCCGAGGCCGGCAGCCAGTCGATCTCCTCCCAGCTGCCCTGGCCGACGTCACCGATCCACAGGTCGCCGGTGGCCGAGTCGAACGAGTAGCGCCACGGGTTGCGCACGCCGTACAGCCAGACCTCCGGGGCACCGTCGGCGCCGTCGGCGAACGGGTTGTCGGGCGGGATGAGGTAGCCCTCGTCGGTGCCGACCGCGCCCTCGGGGTCGATGCGCAGGATGCTGCCCAGCAGGGCGTGCGGGTCCTGGCCGTTCTCCTCGGGGTCGCCGCCGCCGCCCCCGTCGCCCATGGCGACGTAGAGGTAGCCGTCGGGACCGAAGGTGATGTCGCCGCCGTTGTGGTTCGGGGCGAAGTCCTCGACGGTGAGGATCTCCTTGCGGCTGCCCTCGTCGACGGTCTCGCCGTCGAAGTCGTAGGCGGCCACCGTGCTCGTCCCGTCGGGCTCGGCGGTGTAGCTCACGTAGAGCCGGGCGCCGTCGGGCGAGAACTCGATGTCGAGCAGGCCCTGCTCGCCGTCGGTGATCACCTGGTCGTCGATGTCGAGCAGCGGCTCGTCGGCGACCGTGTAGGTGCGGTCGGCGCCCTCGCCCTCCACCTCGACCTCGGTGACGGTGCCGTTGAAGCCGGCGACGTACAGCGACGTGTCGTTGGCCCGCGGGACGATCGCGATCGGCGAGTCGAACTCACCGATGCTGGTCAGCGTGATGTCGACCTCCTGGAGCGGCGGCAGCGCCTCGCCCTGGGCGTCGGTGGTGGGCGTGTCGTCGCGCTCGGTCTCGTCGTCGAGGCGGCCCTGGATCGGGTCGCCCTTGTCGTCGTCGCCGCAGGCGGCGGCCGAGGCGGCCAGGAGGGTGCCCAGTGCGACCGCCACGAGGCGGCGCGTGGTACCGGTGCGCGGCCCGGTCACGACCGCGCCATCCTGATCAGGCCTTCCTGTACGACCGATGCCACGAGTTGTCCCCCTTGGGAGTAGACGAGGCCGCGGGTGAGGCCGCGGCCGCTGGTAGCGGTGGGTGTGTCCTGGCTGTAGAGCAGCCACTCGTCGGCCCGGAAGGGCCGGTGGAACCACATCGCGTGGTCGAGGCTCGCCATGAACAGCGTCGGGTGGAACCACGTGCCGGGGTGGGGGAGCAGCGCGGTGTCGAGCAGGGTCATGTCCGACGCGTAGGTGAGCACGATCGTGTGCAGGAGCGGGTCGTCCGGCAGCGTGCCGTCGGCCCGCAGCCACACGTGCTGGTAGGGCGGCAGGGGCCGGTCGCGGTCGCCGGGGGTCCAGTCGACGACCCGGGTGTCGATCGACTGGGGCCGCTCGGCCAGGTGCGCGAACTGCTCGCCGAGCTCGGAGAGGCGGGCCCGCCGGTCGGGGAGGCCCTCCGGCCCGGCGACCTGCGGCATCTCGAACTGGTGCTCGAGGCCCTCCTCCGGCTCCTGGAAGCTGGCCGACATGTTGAAGATCGCCTTGCCGTGCTGGATGGCCGACACCCGGCGGGTCGTGAACGAGCCGCCGTCGCGCACCCGGTCGACCTCGTAGAGGATCGGGACCGACGGGTCGCCGGGCCGGAGGAAGTAGGCGTGCAGCGAGTGGACGCGCCGGTCGGGGTCGTCGACCGTGCGCGCCGCGGCCACCAGCGCCTGCCCCGCGACCTGGCCGCCGAACACGCGCTGGCGGTCCTCCTGGGGCGAGGTGCCCCGGAACAGGTTGACCTCGATCGGCTCCAGATCGAGGATCCGGATCAGGTCGTCGACCGCCGTCTGCGACACGCCCGGCCACGCTAGTCACCCTTGGGTGACGGGTCGGACCTGGCAGTAGGTTTCGGGCCCGTGACTGACGACGCGCGGTTCCCGGACGGGTTCCTGTGGGGCACGGCGACCGCCGCCCACCAGATCGAGGGCGGCAACTGGAACAACGACTGGTGGGCGTGGGAGCACGCCGAGAACACGCCGTGCCAGGAACCGTCGGGCGACGCCTGCGACTCGTGGCACCGCTGGCCCGAGGACGTCGACCTGGTCGCCGACCTGGGTCTCGGCACCTACCGGTTCTCGATCGAGTGGAGCCGGATCGAGCCGGAGGACGGCGAGTGGTCGCCGGCGACGATCGCCCACTACCGGGCGCTGTGCGAGGCGCTGCGCGCCCGCGGCATCGAGCCCACCGTCACCTTCCACCACTTCACGACGCCCCGCTGGGTCGTGGCCCGGGGCGGCTGGGAGGACCCCGGCACGATCGACCTGTTCGCCCGCTTCTGCGCCCGCGCCGCAGAGGAGCTGGGCGACGTGATGGGCCGGGCCTGCACGATCAACGAGCCGAACGTGGTCGCCACCATGGGCTGGCTGGTCGGTGTCTTCCCGCCCGGGCGGACCGATGTCGAGGCGCGGCGGCGGGTGACCGGCCACTTCGTCGAGGCCCACCGGGCGGCGGTCGACGCCATCCGCAGGGCGGCGCCCGGCGTGCCCGTGGGGATGACGCTGTCGATGTCGGACTTCCAGGCGGTCGATGGCGGCGAGGCCCGGCGCGACCGCTACCGGCGGGGGATGGAGGACGTGTTCCTCGACGCCGTGCAGGGCGACGACTACCTGGGCGTGCAGACCTACTCCCGCCAGCGGGTCGGGCCCGACGGGGTGCTGCCGCCCGAGGAGGGCGTGCCGGTGCTGCCGATGGGCTACGAGTACTACCCGGCGGCACTGGAGGCGACCCTGCGCCGGGCGTGGGAGTACACCGGCGGGCAGGTGCCGCTGCTGGTGACCGAGAACGGCATCGGCACGGACGACGACGACCAGCGGATCGCCTACGTGCACGAGGCGCTGTCGGGCGTCCTGCGGTGCCTGGCCGACGGCATCGACGTGCGCGGCTACACGTACTGGTCGCTGCTCGACAACTTCGAGTGGGCGCTCGGGTACGGGCCCCACTTCGGGTTGGTGGCGGTCGACCGCACCACGTTCGAGCGGACGCCGAAGCCCAGCGCCCGGTGGTTCGCCGACATCGTCCGGACCGGGGTGCTGCCGCCGGCACCGCCGGCCCCGTCGACGCCCGGGGCGTCGGGCGCGTGATGGACCCCGGGCTCCGGGCGCGGGCCGAGGCGGCCCGGGGGTTCATGCCGGTCGACGAGGGCGCGGCGCTCTACGACGCCGCCGTGTCGGTGGGCGTCGCCGGGCCGTTCCTGGAGGTCGGCAGCTACTGCGGCAAGTCGGCGATCTACCTCGGGGCCGCGGCCCGGGAGCGGGGCCGCGTGCTGTTCGCCGTCGACCACCACCGCGGCTCGGAGGAGAACCAGCCGGGCTGGGAGTGGCACGAACCCGACCTCGTCGACCCCGACACCGGCCGGATGGACACGCTGCCGGTGTTCCGGCGGACGGTGTTCGACGCCGGGCTGGAGGACGTCGTCGTCGCCGTCGTCGGCGAGTCGGCCACGGTCGGCCGCTGGTGGACCACCCCGCTGGCGGTCCTGTTCATCGACGGGGGGCACGGCGTCGAGCCGGCCCGTCGCGACTACGAGGTGTGGACCCCGTGGGTGGCGCCCGGCGGGCTCCTGCTGATCCACGACGTGTTCACCGACCCGGCCGACGGCGGCCAGGCGCCCTACGAGCAGATCTACCGGCCGGCGATCGCGTCGGGGCGGTTCCGGGAGCGCGACGCCATCGGGTCGTTGCGGGTCCTGGTCCGGACCTGAGCCGGCGACCCCGCCCGAACGGGCCCGACCCGGCAGCGCACCGCACGGCGTGCCCCGCTGGGGTCGGGCGGTGCAAGTCGGTCTACCGTGGGTAACGCATGACGATCGGCAGTACCCATCGGACACTGCGTGAGGCGGTTGTCGACGAGATCCGCGGGATGATCACCAGGGGCGAGATCAAGCCTGGTGACCGGCTCGTGGAGGACCGGCTGGCCGAGCAGCTCGGCGTGTCGCGCAACCCCGTGCGCGAGGCCCTCCGCGCCCTGGAGAGCACCGGTCTCGTCGAGGTGCGGCCCCGCAAGGGCGCGTACGTGTCGTCGTTCGACGTGGCCGACGTGCGCAAGCTGCTCCAGCTGCGGGCGCTGCTCGAGGCCTACGCCGCCGAGCTGGCCGCCGCCAGCGGCGACGAGGAGGGCCTGGCCCGCCTCACCGACGTGCTGGAGGAGGGCCGCCGGGCCTCCGCGTCCGACGACCTGGTGCGGGCCGCCGAGTGCCACCGCGAGTTCCACGTCGCCATCGAGGCCATGGCCGACAACCCGTACCTCCACCAGGCGGTGGCGCCGCTGCGGCACCAGACCGAGCTGGTGTTCTCGGTGCTGTCGTCGCACCGGGAGGGGACGAGCTGGGACGAGCACCAGCGCATCCGCGACGCCATCGCCGCCGGCGACGTCGAGGGCGCCAAGGCGGCGACGATGGCGCACATGACGGCGGTCGTCACGGCCCTGGAGGAGGCCCACGCCTGACCGGCGTGGCGGGTGTGGTCGGTCGGCGCCGGGTCGCCGGCGGAGGGGCTCAGCGGGGGCGCAGGGCGGCGACGGCGCCGTCCGGCAGATCGAGGTCGAGCGGCGCGCCCAGGATGTCGGCCGCCGCGAGCGCGGCGAGCGCCGGCGCGGTCTTGATCCCACCCCCGCCCTGGCCCACCAGCCAGTAGAAGCCGGGCGCGTCGGGGGCGAAGCCCGCCACCGGCACCCGGTCGGGGGCGAACGTGCGCAGGCCGGCCCACGCCCGCCGGACCGACCGCACCGGGAGCGTGGTCGCCGCCCGCAGCCGGTCGAGCGCCAGCGCCACGTCGAGCTCGTCGGGGCGGGCGTCGCCGGGATCGGTGGGTGTCTCGTCGGCGGGGGAGAGGAGCAGGCCGCCCGGCTCCGGCTCGGCGTAGAACGTGCCGCCGGCGTCCATCACCAGCGGCCACCGTGCGACGTCGTGGCCGGCCGGCACCGCCACGATGCACGCCGTCCGCCGCAGCGGCGCGAGCCCGACCGGCCGGACCCCGGCCTGCGCCGCCACCACGTCGCCCCAGGCCCCGGCGGCGTCGACCACCACGTCGCACCGCAGCCGCTCGGCCGGCCCGTCCGCCCGACCGTCCCCGTCACCGCCGGCGGCGACCGCCACGGTCAGGGTCCAGCCCGTCGCGTCCCGCGCCAGGCCGGTGACCCGGCACCCGGTGCGCACCCGCCCGCCCCGCCGCCGCAGCCCCCGCAGGTAGCCCTGCAGCAGCGCGGCCACGTCGATCGACCGGGCGTCCGGCTCGTGGACGCCGCCCGCCGCCGCCCACTCCGGGCGCAGCTCGGGCACCAGCCGCCGCACCTCGTCCGGGCCGACCCGCCGGGCGGGCGCCGGGCCGGGGCCCGCAGCCACCGACCCCGCCGACGCCAGGGCGTCGAGCGCCGCCGGGTCCTCGGCCACCCACAGGAGGCCCCGGGGCGCCAGCAGCGGGTGGTCGACGAAACCGGGCGGCGGGTCCTCGAGGAACGGGCGGCCGGCACGGGCCAGAGCACCCACCACCGGGTGGCCCACGGTCTCGTTGGTGACCGCCGCCGACCGACCCGTGGCGTGGTGCCCCGGCTGCAGCTCCTGCTCGACCAGCGCCACGTCGGCGCCGCCCGCCGCCAGCGCCCAGGCCGCCGACGCCCCGGCGATGCCGCCGCCGACGACCACCACCGACGTCACAGCGCCGTCAGCACCTCGCGCAGCAGCAGGACCCCCGAGGTGAGCCCCGCGAACCACAGGATCGCCGCCCGGGTGCGGCCCCGGTCGAGCCAGCGGGCCGACAACGCCGACAGCGCGTACCCGAGCAGCGTCGGCGGCAGCAGCGCCAGGCCCAGCCGCAGCTCCTCGGCCCCGAAGGCCCCGGTGACGGTCAGCGACCCCAGCGACAGCGCGGCCCCGAACACGAAGAACAGCGCCAGCGTCGCCCGCAGGCGGGCGCCCTCCTCGCGCTGGTACAGCAGCGCCATCGCCGGTCCGCCGACCGACGTGATCGTCCCCATGAAGCCCGACGCCGCCCCCGCCCCGAAGTTCGCGGACGGGGTCGGCTCGACCTGCAGGCCGGCCACGCTCAGCACCACGCCGGCCAACACCAGCAGGGCGAACAGCACGATCAGGCCCCGCTGGGGGAGCGAGGCCACCGCCGCGGCGCCGAGCAGCGTCCCGGGCACGCGCCCGAGGATCGCCCAGCGGACGCCGCGCACGTCGAGCGCCCCGCGCTCCCGGTACGCCACCACCAGCGTCAGCACCACGCCGACGCACAGGAGCGGGCCCGGGACGAACCGCTCGTCGAGCAGCGCCAGGACCGGTGCCGCCACCGTGCCCAGGCCGAAGCCGAGGGCGCCGTGGACGCAGGCCGCCGCGGCCACCGCGAGGGCGGCCACGACGTAGACGCCCGGCGTCACCTCCGGTCCCGGCCCGCCGCGTCGGCGTCGGTGCCGGCGGGGGTGCGCTCCTTGCTCCCGGTCGTCAGGTCGTGCCCGTTGCCCCGGGCCGCCGCCTCGCCACCCCCGACCACGTCGAGGCCCGACTCGGCGGCCGCCCCCGAGCCGTCCGGCGTGCCCTCGGCCTCCGGCGCCGCGTGCAGCAGCTGCCACAGCATCCGGCCGGCCACCACCAGCAGCAGCAGGGCGAACAGCACGTTGGAGGTCGTCTCGGACATGCCGATCGACAACTTGGTGGCCAGGTACGCCGACACCACGCCCGCCAGGCCCACCACGACGGCGATCGGGATGTCGGCGTTGCCGTTGTTCCGGTTCCGCCAGGTGCCCATGATCGACGTGGGCACGATCACCGCCAGCGACGTGCCCTTCGCCACCGCCGGCGGGATGTGCATGAGCACCACCATGGCCGGGACCATCACGATCCCGCCGCCCACGCCCAGCAGGCCGGCCAGGATGCCGGTGGCGATGCCCAGCAGCACCAGCCCGACGGCCGACGCGACGGTGAGGTCGCCGCGGCCCGCGGCGTCGGAGTGGTCGACCAGCAGCCGGACCGCCGTCGCGGCGAGGATGCCGGCGAAGGCGAAGCCCAGCGCCCGCTGCGGGAGCCGGTGCAGCACGTAGGTGCCGACCACCGCACCCGCCACCGCCCCGATCGCGATGAACAGGGTCACGGGCCAGTCGATCTTGTCCTCCACCGTGTAGCCGATGGTCGACGAGATGGCGATCGGCAGCACCGCGGCCAGCGACGTGCCGTGGGCGAGGCGCTGATCCATCTTCAACAGCAGGACCAGGGCGGGGACGATGAGGATCCCGCCCCCGACGCCGAAGAGGCCGGACAGGAAGCCGGCGATGAGGCCGACGGCGCCCGCCCGCGCGAGGGACGGGCCGGGACGTGTCCGGGCAGGCTGAACGGAGGGGGACTCGGATGGCACGGATGGGCTCCTGACGCGAGAGGGGGATGTCAGCGCACGAAGCAGGCGGCCAGATGGCCGGGTGCCTTCTCCTCGAGCGGGGGTTGCTCGTGGCGGCAGCGCTCTTCGGCGAGGGGGCAGCGGGACTGGAACCGGCAGCCCGTCGGGGGGTCGATGGGGTTGGGGATCTCGCCCTCGAGGACGATCCGCCGCCGGCGGCGTTGGACCGGCGGGTCCGGTACCGGTACCGACGACAGCAGCGCCTCGGTGTAGGGGTGGATCGGGTTGTCGTAGACCTGGTCGGCCGGCGCCAGCTCGACGAGCTTCCCGGCGTAGAGGATGGCGATCCGGTGGGAGATGTGCCGGACCACCGACAGGTCGTGGGCGATGAACAGGTAGCTGAGGCCCAGCTCCGCCTGGAGGTCCTGCAGCAGGTTGACCACTTGGGCGCGCACCGACACGTCGAGGGCCGACACCGGCTCGTCGGCCACGATGAAGTCGGGGTGGAGCGCCAGGGCGCGGGCGATCCCGATGCGCTGGCGCTGGCCGCCGGAGAACGCGTGGGGACGGCGGTCGACGGCGTCGCTCGGGAGGCCACAGCGGTCGAGCAGCTCGACCACCTGGTCGCGGGCCGCCTCGGCCTTGCGGGCCAGGCCGTGCACGATCAGCGGCTCGGCCACCAGCTCGAGCACGCTCATGCGGGGGTTGAGGCTGGCGTAGGGATCCTGGAACACGAGCTGCATGCGTCGGCGGAGGCGGCGCAGCTCCTCGCCCTTCACGTGGGTGATGTCCTGGCCGTCGAAGCGGATCGTGCCGGCCGTCGGGTCGATGCGGCGCAGGATCGCCCGCCCGATCGTCGTCTTGCCCGAGCCCGACTCGCCCACGAGGCCCAGGGTCTCACCCCGGCCGACGGTCAGCGAGACGTCCTCGACGGCGTGGACCTCGAGCGTGGTGCGGCCCCAGAAGCCGGTCCGGCCGACGGGGAAGCGGATCGTCAGGCCGTCGACCTCGACGAGGTTCCCACCGCCGGCACCGCCGGCCGCGGTCATGGGGGACCCGGCGGCCGACGGGGCCGCGGCGGCGGACGCGGGCTCAGACATGGGCGGCGAAGGGGCTCCAGCAGGCAACCTCTCGTCCTTCCTCGTGCGGTTCGAGCGCGGGGACGTCGGTGGCGCACGTGTCGTGGGCCAGCGTGCAGCGCGCCGCGAACGGGCAGCCGTCGGGCGGCCGCACCAGGTCGGGCGGCGCACCCTCGATCGAGACCAGGCGCTCGTTGATCTGGTCGACGCGGGGCGTGGACCGCAGCAGGCCCGCCGTGTAGGGGTGTCCGGGGCGGGCGAACAGCTCGTCGGCGGCGCCCAGCTCCACCAGGCGGCCGGCGTACATCACCGCCACCCGGTCGCAGAGGCCCGCGACCACACCCAGGTCGTGGGTGATGAGCAGCACGGCCAGGCCGAGCCGGTCCTGGAGGTCGGCCACCAGGTCGAGGATCTGGGCCTGGATGGTCACGTCCAGCGCCGTGGTCGGCTCGTCGGCCACCAGCAGCTGGGGCTCGCAGGCCAGGGCCATCGCGATCAGGACCCGCTGGCGCATGCCGCCCGACATCTCGTGGGGGTGCTGGGCGGCCCGCTGCGCCGGGTTGGCGATGCCCACCAGGTCGAGCAGCTCGACGGCCCGCTCCTTGGCCTCCTTGCGCGACATCTTCAGGTGCCGGCGGAGGGTCTCGCCGATCTGCGCCCCCACGGTGAACAGGGGGTTCAGCGAGGTCATCGGGTCCTGGAAGACCATGGCGATCTCGCGGCCCCGCACCCGCTCGAGCGTGGGGCCGGCGTCGTGCACCAGCGACTGGCCCTTCCAGCGCACGTCGCCGCCGGTGATGCGGCCGGGCAGCTCGACCAGGCCCAGCAGGGCCGAGGCCGTGACGCTCTTGCCCGAGCCCGACTCGCCGACGAGGCCGAGCGTCTCGCCGGCGGCGATGGAGAACGACACCTGCCGGACCGCCTGCACCCGGCCCCGCCGGGTGAAGAACTGCACCTCGAGGTCCTCGACCTCCAGCAGCGTCTCGCCGCGGGGCACCCGCGCCGCCGCGGCCCGGGGGTCGACCTCGGCGGCCTTGCCGGCCTTCCCCACCTTGCCGACCTTCTCGTCCACGCCCGCGCCCATCGTCTACACCCCCGTCCCCGCGCCGCCGTTGGCGGTCGCCGCGGCTGCGAACTTCTTCTCCCGCTCCTGCGGGTCGAGCGCCACCCGGAGCCAGCTCGACAGCAGGTTCACCGACAGCACGGTGAGGCTGAGCAGGATGCCCGGGTAGATGATCAGCCACTGGTTGCCGAACAGCTCGTGGTCGCCGGCCCGGGCGATGTCGAGGCCCCAGGTGACCGTCGGGTGCTGGACGCCGAGGCCCAGGAACGACAGGGCGGCCTCGGCGAGGATGATCCGGGCGAACTCCAGCACGCCCAGCGTGGCCAGCGGCGTGACGATGTTCGGGAGGATGTGGGTCATCACCACCCGGCGGGGCTTGCTCCCCACCATCTCGGCCGCCTCGACGAACGGCCGCTCCTTCACCGAGAGGACCACGCCCCGGGTCATGCGGGCGTAGACCATCCACCCGTTGATCGCCAGGATGACCGTGACGCTGAGGACGCTGCCGCCCACCAGGGCGATCAGCAGCATCGCCAGCAGCAGGCCGGGGAACGACACCTGGACGTCGACCCAGCCCATGAGCAGGCGGTCGACCCGGCCGCCCTTATAGCCGGAGATCAGGCCGACCAGCACGCCGAACGTGCCGGCGATCGCCACGACGGCGACGCCGATGAGCAGCGACGTGCGGGCGCCGTAGAGGAGGCGGGAGAGGACGTCGTAGCCCTGCCAGTCGGTGCCCAGCGGGTGGTCCCAGGTGCCGCCGTGCCACACCGGCGGGAGCATCGCCCCGGACAGGTTGCCCTGGTTCGGGTCGGCGGGGGCGAGCCAGGGGGCCAGGACGGCCGCCGCGGCCAGCAGCACCAGGAACGCCAGGCTGGCGAAGCCGAGCTTGTCGCGGACCAGGTCGCCCAGCAGCCCCCGGGGGTTCTGGGCGCTGCTCAGCTCGAACGGGCGGCCGAAGAGGGCGTCCTCCGCCTCGACGGCCTGCTCCTCCTCCTCGACCTGGGTGGGGGTGACCTCGTCGGTGGTGCTCATCGCCCACCCCTCCTCGACTGCGTTGGTTGCGTTGCCGGCGTTGGCTGCGTTGCCGGCCTTGCCGGCCTTGCCGGCGGGGCCGCGCCGGCCCTCCCGACGGACGGACGCTCGCTCATCCCAGCTTCACCCTCGGGTCGATCAGCTTGTAGCTGATGTCGATGAGCAGGCTGATGACGACCACCAGCACCGCGACGACGAAGACGATCGCCTGGATCAGGAAGAAGTCGTTGTTCTCGATGGCCTGGACGGCCATGAAGCCGAGCCCGTTCCAGTTGAAGACGGTCTCGACGACCACCGTGTAGCCGGCGAAGGCCCGGATGACCTCCCAGCCGAACAGGGTCACGAACGGGATGGCGGCGTTGCGCAGCGCGTGGACCGCCACCACCCGGGTCTGGCTCAGGCCCTTGGCCTTCGCCACCTTCACGTACTGCGTGTTGAGCTCGTCGATCATCGCCGAGCGCACCACCATGGCGAGCCGCCCGATCGCCGGCAGCGCCAGGCACACCGCCGGCAGCACCAGGTTCTTCTGCCACGGGCCCGGCCCGGACTCGAACCAGCGGAGCTGGACGGTGAACAGGATCAGCAGCACGAAGCCCACGAAGAACTGCGGGACCGACAGGCCCACCAGGCTGAGCGTGGTGAGCGACCGGTCGACCAGGCTCCCCGGCTTCCGGGCGGCGAGGATGCCGAGGGGCACCGCCCCGAGCACGGCGATCAGCATCCCGAACGCCACCAGCTGGAACGTCCGGGGCAGGTAGTCGAGCGCCACGTCGAGGGCGGGCTGGTTGCGGACGTAGGTGGACTCGCCGAGGTCGAGGCGGGTGAGATCGCCGAGGAAGTCGACGAACTGCTCCGGGATGGGGCGGTCGAAGCCGAGCTCCGCCCGGCGAGCCTCCCGCTGTTCCTCGGTGGCCGAGAGCGGCAGCATGAACTTCACGGGGTCGCCCACCATGCGGGTCACCACGAACACGAAGACCGTGACCCCCGCGATGACCAGCAAGCCCTGGGCGAGCCTCTTGGCGATGTAGCGCCCCATGCGGTTCCCCTCCTGCCGCTCTCGGCCTCGTCGAACCCCGGCGTCAGCCGGTGATCGACATCTCCTTGACGAGGAGCTTCGAGTCGACCCGTGGCGTCCACTCGATGCGCTCCGAGAGGCCGTACAGGTCCTTGTTGTTGACGAGCCAGACGAAGTACGCCTGGTCGTAGGCCAGCTGCACGGCCTCGTTGTAGAGCGGAGCCCGGGCCTCGGGATCCAGCTCGGCACGGGCCTGGTCGATCAGCGCCGCCAGCTCCTCGTCGGAGTTCGAGGCGCCGATGCCGCCGGCCTGGTAGAAGGTCGACAGCTGCCGGTCGGCGTCGAGCAGGTCGTTCGAGCTCGACACGAAGATGGCGTCGGCCCGGGTGTCCCGGTCGAAGAGGACGTCGAGGTACTCGTCGAAGCCGGGGGTCTGCAGGTCGACGTTCAGGCCGGCCTCGGTCCAGTAGGAGGCGACGGCCTCGACGAGCTCCCGGTCGTTGAGCCAGCGGCCCGACGACTCGCCCACCAGCGTGATGGTCTCACCGGCGACGCCGGCCTCCTCGATGAGGGACTTCGCCTCGTCGGGGTCGTACGGGTAGGCCTCGAGGTCCTCGTTGAAGCCGACGATCGACTCGCTGAGCAGCTGGCCGGGGTCGACCGCCGCGTAGCCGCCGTAGACCTGCTCGACGATGGCCTCCTTGTCGACGGCCAGGTTGAGCGCCTTCCGGACGTTCGGGTCGGCGGTGATGCCGGCGTCGGCGTTGAGGATGATGATCGGGTGCTCCTGGCCCTGGATCTCGGCGAAGGCCGGGGCCTCGTCGACGTCCTGGGGAGCGAGGTTGGTGATCAGGTCGTACTGGCCCGACTTGAGCCCGGCGAGCCGGGTGCCGGCCTCGGTGACGAACTCGTAGTTGACGGTCTCGATGTCCGGCGCGTCACCCCAGTAGTCCTCGTTGACCTCGAGGGTGATCGACGACCCGGGCTGGTAGGAGCCGAACTTGTAGGGGCCGGTGCCGACGGGGTCGTCGCTGAGGTCCTCGGCGTCGGCCGCCGACGCGGGGATCATCTTCAGCCAGTACATGCGGGCCGGGAGCACACCGTCGGACTCGGCGGTGGTGATCCGGACCGTGGTGTCGTCGACCTTGGTGGCACCGGTGATCGAGCCGAAGAAGCCGTCGAGGTCGGTCTGGGCCTCGGACACCAGGCGGACGATCCGCTCGACCGACGCCACGACGGAGTCGGCGTTGAACGGCGAGCCGTCGTGGAAGGTCACGTTCTCCTGCAGCTTGAACTCCCAGGTGGTGTCGTCGACCTGGGTGGGCAGCTCGGTGGCGAGCCCCGGCGCCAGCTCGCCCTCGGGCGTGCGGGTCAGCAGGGTCTCGTAGATGTTGTCGTTGATGGCCCGCTCACCACCGTCGTCCACGAGGTAGGGGTCGAGGGAGGTCGGCTCGGAGCCGAGGGCGATGGTGATCTCGGAGGCGCCGCCGCCCGTGGAGTCTCCGCCGTTGCCGCTGCCACCCGAGTCGTCGTCGCCCCCGCACCCGACGGCGAGGATGCCGACGGTGACGAGGACGGCGGCGAGGCGCTGTCGATTCCTCACGTTTCGTCTCTCCTACTGTGAGTGTCCAGGTCACCGATGACCGGGATGTTCTCGGTATACAATCGACAACAGACGGAGTCAACCTCCTGGACCCCGTCTGAACGCAACGTTCACACGAGGGAAACAACGGATGGTCGACGCTCAAGCAGCCACAACCGCAGCCGGCACCGCCTCCCGGGGCCGGGCCAAACCCGTGGGCCGCATCCACCAGCCCCTCCGCGAGGCCGTGCAGGACGCCATCCGTGCCGCCATCGTCGAGGGCCGTTACCCCCAAGGGGAGCGCCTGCTCGAGGACCAGCTGGCCCAGGAGCTCGACGTCTCCCGCAACCCCGTCCGCGAGGCGCTCCAGGCGCTCGCCACCGAGGGCTTCGTCGTCATCGAGCCCCGGCGCGGCGCCCGCGTCGCCTCCGTGTCGCCCGAGCGGGCCGTCGAGCTCTTCCAGGTGCGCGAGGTGCTCGAGGGCCTCGCCGCCCGGCTCGCCGCCGAACGCCGCACCCCCGAGCAGCTCGAGGCGCTGCAGGCGATCGTCCGCGAGGGCGAGCAGCTCGTGGCCGCCGGGCGCCTCAACGAGCTGCCCGAGCTCAACAACCGCTTCCACGTGGCGCTCCACGACGCCGCCGGCAACGGGATGCTGACCGACGTGCTCGGCCGCCTGGGGCCGGTCATCACGTGGGTCTACGCCCGCCGCATCGCCGAGCGCTCCACGCACTCGTGGAGCGAGCACGCCGCGATCGCCGACGCCATCGCCGCCGGCGACGCCGAGCTCGCCTACGAACGGGCCTGCGCCCACATCGCCGCGGCGCGCGCCGCCTACCTGAGCACGTAGCCCCCACCGGGGTCGCGCCCGCGCCCGCTCCCGCCCTCCGTCCCGCTGGAACCGCCGGGACCGCCGGGGATCGCTGGGGACCGTGGACGCCCGCCGGGCTCGGACGGGCGTCACACGCCGACGACCACGGTCGCGGACAGGTCGCCGAGGGCGCGCAGCACCGCGTACGCCGTGACGGCGCTGGTGCGGGGGTTCGCCGACGGGGTGTTCTCGACGGTGAGCTCGTAGCGGCCGGCGTCGGCCTCGACCTCGATGCGGTGCTGCACCCGGGCCGCGCCGGCCCGGGCCACCAGCTCGACCCACGTGGCGTCGAGGCCGGTGGTGGCCAGCGCCAGCGTGGCGGCCACGTTGGCCGACTCCGGGAAGCGGCGGACCGCGTCGCGGGCCGTGCCGGTGAACACGGTGACCGGCCCGTCGGCCTCGTGGAGGCGCCGCCGCTCGACGTCGGTCATCCACGGCCGCTCCAGCGCCTCGGGGCGCTTGGCCGTGGTGAGCCGGACCGAGTGGACCGGCCCCATCAGCGCGGCGGCCCGCAGCAGGTCGAGCCCGCCGATGGCGCCGGTCGACAGCAGGACCCGCCCGCGCGCCCGCGGTCGCCCGCGACCGGGACCGGCGCGGGCGGTCGGACCCCGGCCGCCGGGGACGCCCTCGCCAACACCGCCGGGTTCGCCCTCGCCGGGGCCGCCGGGCCCAGCGGGGTCGCCGTCGCCGGGGCCGCCGGGGCCGCCAGCGCCGTCGTGCCTGGGGTTGTTGCCGCTGCCGGGTGCGTCCTTGCCGGCACCGCCGGGTTCGCCCTCGCCGGGCCCGCCGGATTCGCGGGGGCCGCCGAGGCGATCGTCGCCGCTGCCGGGTGCGCCCTCGCCGGGCCCGCCGAGGCGACCGTGGCGGTTGCCGGGTTCGCTCTGGTCGGGGCCGTCCGCGTCGCCGTGCCTGAGGTCGTCGCCGCTGCCGGGCCCGCCGGCGTCGTCGGCGCACAGCCGGGCCCGGAGGGCGTCGTCGACCAGGGCGCCCACCGACACGACCAGCAGGTCGACCCCGGCCTCGACCACCGCCGGCCCGTGCTCGGCCAGCGCCTCGGCGCCCGCGGCCTCGACCACCACGTCGCTGGCCCGCACCAGCTCGTCGATCGACGCGACCGGGTGCAGGCCCGGGTCGCCCCGGCCGGGCCGTGGGCGCGCCGCGCCCACCGACGCCGGCCCCGACCGCCGGAGCACGCCCGTCAGCCGACAGCCCGGCACCTGCCCTCGGCGGAGG
>DATCLV010000561.1:0-3691 GCA_036563745.1 Acidimicrobiales bacterium
CCTCCGCACTGCTCGAGAGCACCAGTGGCACGGGGCTCCAACGTAGTCCCTCCCCCAGTGACCGGTGGCACGTCCGAGGCGCCCGATCCGGGCCGCTGGATCCGCCGACATCCCGCCGACGCCGTGCCGACATCGCTCCGACCTCTCGTCGGCGACGCCCCGGGAGGCGCCGGATGACCCCCGCAGCACACCGGGTGCCGCGGATGCACGATGATGTGGCCGATGGATCACGACCCGGCTGCCGCCGCCCCGTGGGCGACGCCCGGCTCGGCAGCCCCGGGGGCGGCCGAGCCGTCCCCGGCGACGCCCCCGCCCGGGGGTGGTCCGACACTCCCGCCCGCACCACCGCCGCCGCCGGGGGCACCGTCGGACCCGGGTGTGGGGGCACCGCCGAGCCCGCCGGGCGCGCCGAGCCCGCCCGGGCCGCCCGGGTCACCCACGGCGCCCGGGCCGGGGCCGGGGTTCGAGCCTGCCGGCGGGCGCCCGGTCACCACCGCCGCCGGCGCCGGCGCGCCCTCCGTCCCCACGGTGGCGCTGCGCCCGATGACGGTCGCCGACATCCTCGACGGCGCCTTCTCGATCATCAAGGCCCGGCCGCTGCGCCTCATGGGGATCGCGGCGGTGTTCGTGGTGCCGGTGTACCTCCTGTCCGCCTACCTGCAGCGCAACGTGCTGGGCGAGTTCGGCTTCGAGGACGTCTGGTCGGGCAACTTCACCGACCCCGCCGTGGTCGCCGACTCGCAGTCCGACAGCGCCGCCGGCGAGATCTGGGCGTCGATCCTGATGATCGTCGTCCCCGCGCTGGCGCTGATGTTCGTGGCCGCGGCGATCGCGCGGCTGCTCAACGCCTGGTCGGGCGGCGAGGACCTGCCGGCCGGCACCCTGCTGCGCACCGTGGGCCGCAGCTGGTGGGCGATCCTCGCCTCCTACGTGCTGGTGCACGTGGTCGAGGTGCTCGGGGCGCTCACCTGCTACATCGGCACGCTGGCGGCCATGGCCCTGTTCTCGCTGACCGCGCCGGCGATCGGCGCCGAGGGCCTGGGGCCGGTCGAGGCGATGCGGCGGTCGTCGCGCCTGGCCGGGGCGCGCTTCTGGCCGGTCCTCGGCATCAACCTGCTGATCGGCATCGTCAGCACGCTGCTGGGCAACGCGCTCAGCGCCCTCCCGCAGCTGCTGGGCTACTGGTTCGGGCTCGACACGGCCTGGCCGCTGGTGGCGCTGGGCAGCATCGTGGCGGCGACGGTCTCGACCCCGTTCGTGGCGGGTGCCACCGTGCTGCTCTACCTCGACCTCCGCGTCCGCCAGGAGGGCCTCGACATCGAGGTCGCGGCCCGCGAGCTCCTCGACAAGGCGGCCTGACCGGTGAGCCTGCGCGACGAGCTGCCGCTGCCGTCGAACGACCCGGGCGCCGTGCGCGAGCGGGCCGAGGAGATCCTGTCCCGGCCCGAGTACAAGGACCCGCCCACGACGCTGTTCGACCGGATCAACGAGTGGATCACCGACTTCGTCAACGAGCTGCTCTCGCTGGTCGGCTACGGCGGTGGCAGCGTCGCCCCGATCGTGGCGTGGCTGGTCATGGCGGCGCTGGTGGCCGGGCTGGCGGCGCTGATCTGGTGGGTGGTCGGCTCCGGCCGGTGGAGCGAGGGCCGGGTGCGCCGCGACCGGGGCGACCCGGTGATCCTGGCCACCGAGGCGCACCGCTCGGCCCGCGAGTGGCGCAGCGAGGCCGAGGCCCACGAGGCCGCCGGCCGCTGGCGCGAGGGCCTGCTGTGCCGCTACCGGGCGCTGGTGGTCGAGCTGGTCGAGCGGAAGGTCATCCCCGACCAGCCGGGCCGCACCGCCGGCGAGTACGTGCGCGACGTCGCCGAGCACCACCGGGCCGGCTCGGTGCCGTTCGCCGCCGCCACCGAGCTGTTCGAGGCCACCTGGTACGGGCGGGCGCCCACCGGGCCCGACGAGCGCGACCGGTTCGTCGCGCTGGCGGCCCAGGTCCTGCGCCCGCAGGAGATCGGCGCCGGCACGTGAGGGGCGGGAGCAGGTGAAGGACGCGCGGGGGATCCTGCTGGCCGTCGTCGTGCTGGTGGTCGGCCTGGTGGGCGTGCTGCTGGTCGGGCGCGGCGACCCGGGGAGCGGGCGGCCGCTCGACCCCCGGTCGCACAGCGACGCCGGGACCAGCGCGGTGGTCGCGCTGGTCGACGAGCTGGGCGTCGACGTCGACGTCGACGTGCGGGAGGTCGGCGCCGACGTCGACGCCGCGCTGCTGCTGTGGGACCAGCTCGACGCCGCCGAGCGGGACGACCTGGAGGACTGGGTCGCCGCGGGCGGGACGCTGGTGGTGACCGACCCCTCCTCGCCGTTCGCGCCGCCCGGCGGCGGCCTCGCCGACGCGCTCGAGGACGACCCGGACGCGCTGACCGGCGAGGAGCCCGTCGAGGTCGACGTCGGCGAGTGCGACATCGAGCCGCTCGAGGACCTCGACACCCTGGCGGTGTGGGGCGGCCCCATCCGCTACCGCGTCAGCCCCGACGACCGCTCGTGCTTCGGCAACGGCGACCGGGCCTTCGTGGTGCAGACGCCGTTCGGCGACGGCAACGTCGTGGCCTTCGGCGGATCGGGCACGGTCGTGAACCACACCCTGGCCGACGCCGACAACGCCCCCGCCATCGCCGCCCTGCTGGCCCCGACCGAGGGCGGCCGGGTGGCGGTCATCGACATCGACCTGCCCCCGCTCCGCCGGGGCGACGACACGCTCACCGACGTGATGCCCACCTCGGCCAAGCGGGTCCTCGTCCAGCTCGGCCTGGCCCTGCTGGTGTTCGTCGCCTGGCGGGCCCGCCGCCTCGGCCAACCGGTGCCCGAGCCGCAGCCCGTGAAGGTGGCGGCGTCGGAGCTGGTGGCCGCCATGGGCGGGATGCTGGAGCGCTCCGGGTCGCCCCAGCACGCCGCCGACGTGCTGCGCGCCGAGCTGCGCCGCGAGCTCGTGACCCGGCTGGGGCTTCCGCCCAACGTGCCGCCCACCACGCTGGTGGAGGTCGTGGCACCCCGCACCACGCTCGACGAGGCCCGGCTGGCCGCGGCGCTGGGGCCCGGCCCGGTGAGCACGGACCGGGACCTGCTGACCGTGGTCACCCTCATCGACATCGTCCGCAAGGAGGTCTTCGCCCATGTCGGATCCTGAGACCGGCGCGCCGCCGCCCCCGCCGCCCCCGCCGCCGCCGTCGTCGTTCGACGGCCCGGCGGCGACCGGGTCGCCGACCGCCGGGGCGGGCGAGCCGACGACCCCGGACCCGACGCCGAGCCCGACGCCGAGCCCGGACCCGGCAGCGGCGCCCCCGCCGCCGGCCGCGCCCCCGCCACCGGCCGCCCCCGCGTCGACCTCGACGTCGGCGTCGACCGCGGCGGGCGACGGGCCGCGGGCCGCGCTGCTGCGCGTGCGCGACGAGGTCGCCAAGGTCGTCGTCGGCCAGGACGGCGCGATGTCCGGCCTGGTGGCGGCGCTGCTGGCCCGGGGCCACGTGCTCCTCGAGGGCGTGCCCGGCGTGGCCAAGACCCTCATCGTCAAGGCCCTGGCCGCCGCGCTCGACCTCGACTTCAAGCGGGTGCAGTTCACCCCCGACCTGATGCCGTCCGACGTGACCGGCCAGCTGATCCTCGACGGCAGCGCCGGCAAGAGCGAGTTCCGGTTCCGCCG
>DATCLV010000584.1:0-13297 GCA_036563745.1 Acidimicrobiales bacterium
GTCTGATCCTGGGCGACGCGGGCCTCCTCCTCGTGCGCAACCGCCGGCGCGACGGCTCCCACGACTGGAGCCCGCCCGGCGGCGTGATCGAGGACGGCGAGTCGCTGGTCGAGGGGCTCACCCGGGAGGTGGCCGAGGAGACCGGCGTCGAGGTGCTGGGCTGGGACGGGCCGGTCTACGAGGTGCACGTCGACGCCCCCGACATGGGCTGGCGGGCCCGCATCGAGGTGCACATGGCGCGGGAGTTCCGGGGCGACCTGCGGGTCGACGACCCCGACGGCATCGTGGTCGACGCCGCCTGGGTGGCGCCGTCGTCGTGCGAGGCCCACCTGGCGACCTGCCGTCGCTGGGTCCGCGAACCGCTGATGACCTGGATCGAGGGGTTGGAGAGCGTGGGCGCCCGGCCGTCGCCGGCCCGCTCGTTCCGCTACCACCTGGCCGGCCGCGACCCGGCGACCGCGGAGCTGACGCTCCTCGACTGACTGTCGATCGAACGAGCACAGCGACGCATGACCGGCGGCCCTCGCACGATCCTCCACGTCGACATGGACGCGTTCTTCGTGTCGGTCGAGCTGCTGCGGCGGCCGGAGCTGCGGGGCAAGCCGGTGGTCGTGGGCGGCACCAGCAGCCGCGGCGTGGTGGCGGCGGCCAGCTACGAGGCCCGCGTCCACGGGGTGTTCTCCGCCATGCCCACCGCCCGGGCGCGGCGGCTGTGCCCGCACGCCGTGTTCCTCCCCGGCGACCACGCCCGCTACGCCGAGGTCAGCGCCCGGGTGATGGCGATCTTCCACGACTTCACGCCGCTGGTGGAGCCGCTCAGCCTCGACGAGGCCTTCCTCGACGTGACCGGCGCCCGGCGCGTCGCCGGCGACGGGCCCACCATCGCCCGCCGCATCCGGGAGCGGGTGCAGGAGGAGGAGCGGCTCAGCTGCGCGGTGGGGGTGGCGGCGTCGAAGCTGGTGGCCAAGATGGCGTCGGCGGCGGCGAAGCCCCGGGTCACGCCCCAGGGCCTGGCGCCCGGGCCCGGCGTGCTCGTCGTGCCCCCGGGCGAGGAGGCCCGGTTCCTGCACCCGCTGCCCGCCCGGCGCCTCTGGGGCGTCGGCCCCAAGACGCTGGAGCGCCTCTCCCGCCTGGGCGTCCACACGATCGGCGACATCGCCGCGCTCCCGGTCTCGGCGCTGGTGGCCGCGGTCGGCGACGCCCACGGCCGGCACCTCCACGCCGTGGCCAACGGCATCGACGACCGTCCGGTCGAGCCCGACCAGCCCACCAAGTCGGTGGGGCACGAGGAGACGTTCCCCCGCGACGTCCACGACGCGGAGCGCCTAGGGCGCGAGGTGGTGCGGATGGCCGACGGCGTCGCCTCCCGGCTCCGGGCCGGCGGGCTGGCGGGCCGGACGGTCACGCTGAAGCTGCGCTTCGGTGACTTCCGGACGATCACCCGGTCGACCACCCTGCCCGGCGCCGTCGACGACGCACCCACCATCGCCCGGGCCGCCGGCGACCTCCTCGCCACCGTCGACCCCCGGCCCGGCGTGCGCCTGCTCGGCGTCACCGTGACCGGCCTCACCCGCGACCCCGCCCGGCAGCTCAGCTTCGACGACCTCGGTGGCCGGTCGTGGGACGACGCCAGCAGCGCGATCGACGAGATCCGCGCCCGCTTCGGCGACACCGCCATCGGTCCGGCGGCCGCGATGGGCCGCGACGGCCTCCGCATCAAGCGCCGCGGCGACGACCCCTGGGGCCCCGGCGCCTAGCGGCTGCCCCCTCCGGCGGGCGCCGGGCGCGCGCTCGCGACCGCTCGCTTGAAGGCCCGAGGGAACGGGAAGAAGAGGGGGCAGGACAGGTGAGTGCCAGATCGCTCGGGAATCCGCCACGATCCCAGAGGCCGCGTTGTTGTTCGGACCGGCCTGTGGAATGCTTGACCCCACCGGTTGGATGCCCGGGCGGAGAAGGGGTTCGGCGTGCCGCTTTCCGAGGACGAGGAACGCATCCTCCAGGAAATCGCTCAGCGTTTCTACGAGGACGACCCTACGTTCGCGCGTGAAGTAAGTGAATCGACGCTCTACCGGCACACCGTGCGCCGGATGAAGTGGGCCGTCCTCGGTGTCCTCGCGGGCTCGATCTTCCTCATCGCCACGCTGTCCACCTCGTACGTGCTGGCCTTCGTCGGCTTCCTGATCATGCTGGCCAGCGCCCTCGTCTTCGAGCGGAACCTGCACAAGCTGGGCCGGGCCGGCCTCGAGCAGCTCTCCCAGAGCATGCGGGCCTCGGGCCTGCGCGACGCGCTGGGCGGGGCCAGCCGCCGCATGCGCGACCGGGCCCACCGCGACGAGGACGACGACGAGGCCTGACGCAGCGCCGTCCGCCGCCCCCCGCTCGGGGCCGGCGAGCGCACACCCAGGTGACCCACCCGTGACCGGCTGACCGGGACCCCCGGCGCCGCCGCGCCCTCGGCCCTCAGCCGCGGGTCGGGAACAGGTTCCGGATGTCGAGGTACGACCCGATCCTGCTCCGCAGCGAGCGACGCCGGTTGGCGGCGGCGGCGATCGCGGCCGAGGCGGCCGTGATGTCCTCGATCTCGTCCTCGGAGGGCGGCACCTCGGCGTAGGTGGCGCGCTCCACCGTCGCCGCCAGCAGGTCGACCTCGGGCGCGACGGCCGGCAGGGCGTTGCGCAGCCGGACCGCGCGCTCGGCCACCGTGAGCGACGGCAGCAGGTGGATGCCGGCGGCCTCGGCGTGCTCGTTGGTCTCGGCCCACGCCAGGTCGAGCTTCTGCAGCGGCTCGCGGGCCCGGGCCCGGCGGATCTGCCGGGCGCCGACCAGCGCCAGCGGCACCAGCGCCAGGTAGGCGACGGTGACGGTGCCGACCGGGCGGGCCACGTCGGCCACCGGCGGCACCTCGAACCGCACGCGGCGGTCGTCCTCGTCGGACTCGTCGTTCACCGACATGCCCTCGTTGCCGATGTCCTCGGGCCGGGTCGGGCCGCCCTGGCCGGGGGTGGCCGCCCCGGAGGTCGGGGTGGTCGGGCCGCTGGGCCGGGGGGCGACCGGGCCCGGGTTGTCGTCCTCCTCCTGCGCCTCCTCGATGCCGAGGTAGGCGGCGTTGCCGGGGCCCCGGCTGGGGGTGGGCTCGAACGGCACCCAGCCCTCGCCGGCGAAGTACACCTCGGGCCAGGCGTGGGCGTTGCGCCCCATCACCCGGAACAGGCCCGGCTGGTTGTCGTCCTCGTCGCCCTCGGTGAAGCCGACCGCCACCCGGGCGGGGATGCCCAGCGAGCGGGCCATGGCGGCGAAGGTGGCGGCGAACTGCTCGCAGTACCCCCGCCGCTCCTCGAAGAGGAAGCGCTCCATGGCGTTGTTGCCGTGGCCGCGCTGGATCTCGGTGGTGTACTCGAAGGTCCGCAGGTAGTTCTGCAGCCGGAGGGCCTTGTCGAACTGGGTGGCGTCGGTGGCGGTGGTGGACTGGGCGAACTGGCGGATCGCCTCGCTGAAGTCGCCGGGCAGCTGCGTGTAGCGGTCGCGGATCGCGCGGGGGATGTCCTCGAGCCGGGCGCTGCGCAGCTCCTCGCCGAAGCGCGGCACGGTCGACTCGACCGTGTACTGCAGGTTGTCGGAGGTGCTGAAGTCGGCGGGGACGATGAGCGTGCCCGACGCCTCGTCGTACTTCACGGTCAGGTCGTTCTCGACGTCGATCGACCGGGCGGCGAAGGCGCTGGGCAGCCAGATCTGGCCGAGCTGCTGGATGGTGAACTCCTGGCGCACCACGTCGGCCGCGGCGTCGGGCGGCAGCGACTCGGGGAGCTCGCCGTCGGCCTCCTCGGTGTCGTAGGTCGACTTCCAGATCGTCCCGTCGAAGGCGTCGAGGGCGGTGAGGCGCCAGTAGTAGCCCTCGCCGTTGTCGGTCTGGACCGTGAACACCTGCACGTTCGACTGCTCGACCAACCGGCCCCGGATGTCGACCAGCGGGCTGAGGACCACCCGGGCCTCGGGCTGGTCGCCCAGGTCGTGCAGGGGGAAGATCGGGTCGGCGCCCGCGCCCGGCAGCGCCGGGCCCACGCACGCCCCGGCCACCACCGACGAGACGGCCAGCACCAGGCCGGTGGACACCACCGACCAGCGGCCCCGCTGCTGCTGGAGCGCGGCCCAGCTGGCCGAGTCCTCCTGGCGCCAGGTCCGGTGGAACAGCAGGAACAGCATCGCCGCCCCCACGAACACCGCCGCCCCCAGGCCCCGCTGGCCCTCGGCGCCGAGCACCGAGGAGAACAGGAACAGCGTGGCCGGCGGCAGCAGCGCCTCGAACGACACGCCGGTGCGGAACGCCCCCCAGTCGGCGACGAACGCGATCACCCAGATGGTGAGGCTGGTGGCGACCACGAAGCCGGGCTCGACCGGCGCCGGCGCCCGCTGGTCGCGGAACACGGCCCAGGCGGCGTCCATGTCGGCGTGGACGGCGGCGATCGTGTCGGGCGACGGGAGCACGATCCACGCCGTGGTCAGGTACTGGGTGACCGTGATCACCGTGGTCCCGACGACCAGCGCCACCAGCGCCGAAGGCAGCAGCCGCACCCGGTTGCGGCGCAGCAGCGCCATCGTCAGGTGGGCGGCGACCGCCTGGAACAGCAGCGGCGAGCGGAACGAGCCGTCGATGAACAGCCGGTGCATGCCCAGGATCGCCGCGGCCGTGACCCAGAACAGGGCCACCTCGGTGGCGAGCTGCATGGCGTCGCTGCGGCGGTTCACGCCGTCCTCCCTCGCGGGTTCCGGGGCGCCCGTGGCGCACGGGGCGCCTGGCTCGCCTGCTTCGCCCGGTGCGGCCCCATCGCCGACCGGCGGCGCCGCATCGCCTGGCGCCAGGCCACGTCGAACGGGGTGGTCTCGTTCACCCGCACCATGATCCCGTCGAGCGGGCCCGTGGCCCCGACGCCGTTGACGCCGTTGGCCCCGTTCGTGCCCCGGGTGGGCGGTGGCGGGACCCGGCCGTTGGTGGTGCCCGGCGTGAGCCGGCGCTGGCCGTGGGGCACGGCGTCGATCTTCACGATCGTCAGCGACCCGTAGCTCCGGCCCAGCCGCGTCACGGCGTTGAGCTCGTCGCCCGGCACGTAGCCGACGATCACCACCAGGGCGCCGCCGGAGCCGGACTGCAGCAGCTCCAGCACCGCCTTCAGGCTCGCCATCGCCGAGGGCTGCACCACGGCCAGGTGCTCGAGCATCCCGCCCAGGTGCGCCCGGCCGCCGCCGAAGCCGGAGTCGGTGCCGTCGGTGGTCACGAGGCGGACCAGGTCGTTGCGCTGGCAGTTGGCGTGCACGATCGACGCCGCCGCCGACACCGCCACCTCGACGCTGTCGGCGTCGTGGGCCGAGCGGCGCAGGTCGAGCACCACGGTGGTGCGACCCTGCCACGGCTGCTCCGCCTGGCGCACCAGCAGCTCGTCGTGGCGGGCGGTGGAGGGCCAGTGGATCTGGCGCAGGTCGTCGCCCACCACGTAGGGGCGCAGGGCGTAGAAGTCGTCGCCGGCGCGGCCGAGGGCGTTGGGCTGCAGCGACCCGGCCAGCGGGTCGTGGCCCAGCGTGAACGGCACCGGCTCGATGACGTCGAGGCGGGGGAGGACGGTGACCTCGACCGCCTCGGCGGCCTGGGTGGCGCTGCGGACCAGGCCGAAGCTGTCGCCCACCACCACGTCGAGGGGGCCGACCCGGTGGATGCCCCGGCGCTCGGTGGGGAGCCGGTAGCTGGCCGCGGCGATCGCGGCCCGGTCGAGCGGCGGGACCAGCAGCTCGGCGCCCTCGGTGCCCGACACCGGGTCGCGCAGGCGCAGCAGCGGCGTGGTCTGGCGGCGGAGGTTCTGCAGCCGGATCTCGACCCGGCTGCTCTGGCCGGCGTGCACCCGGGCCGGGTGGACCGTGCGGGTGACCTCGAGGTCGAGCCGGATGAGGTGCACGTAGGCGACGGCCAGCAGCACGAGGATCAGCGCCGCCGCGCCGAACACGTACAGCTCGTCGATCCCCACCAGCCGGCCGGCGGCGAGCAGGGCGATCCCGCCCCACACCACCATCCAGCCCTGGCGTGTCACGATCCCGACCCCCTCGCCCCGGGCACCTCGGCTCAGTGGCCGCCGGGTACGGCGACGGCGGCGAGGATCTGCTGGAGGGCGTCGGACGGGCCGACCCCCTGGAACTGGGCTTCGGGGGTGGGGACCAGCCGGTGGGCCAGCACCGGCTCGGCCAGGGCCTTCACGTCGTCGGGGATCACGTAGGCGCGCCCGGCGGCCGCGGCCCGGGCGCGGGCGACGCGGCCCAGCGCCAGCGTGGCGCGCGGCGACATGCCGAGGGCCAGGTGCGGGCTGCGCCGGGTGGCGTTGGCCAGGTCGACCAGGTACGCCTTGATGCTCGGCGCCATGTGGACGCCCCGCGCCGCGTGCACGAGCCCCGCGATGTGCTCGGCGGACAGGACCGGCCCGATGTCGCCGTAGGGGTCGTGGTCGGAGTGCTTGTCGATGATGTCGAGCTCGGCGTCGCGGGTCGGGTAGCCGACCGACACCCGCATGAGGAACCGGTCGAGCTGCGACTCGGGCAGCGGGTAGGTGCCCTCGTGCTCGATGGGGTTCTGGGTGGCGATCACCATGAACGGCCGCGACATGGGGTAGGTGGCGCCGTCGACGGTCACCTGGCCCTCGGCCATGGCCTCCAGCAGCGCCGCCTGCGTCTTGGGGGAGGCCCGGTTGATCTCGTCGGCCAGGACGATGTTGTTGAAGATCGGGCCGGGCCGGAACGTGAAGGTGCCGTCGGCCCGGTTCCAGACGCTGAGGCCCACCACGTCGGAGGGCAGCAGGTCGGGGGTGAACTGGACCCGGCCGAAGCTGGCGTCGAGCGAGGTGGCGAGCGACTTCGCCAGGCTCGTCTTGCCCACGCCCGGCACGTCCTCCAGGAGCAGGTGACCCTCCGAGACCAGGCACAGCAGGACCAGTGAGATGACGTCGCGCTTGCCTTGGATGACCCGCTCGATGTTCTCGACGACCCTGTCGAAGTAGTCGGCGAAGGTCGCCTCGTGTGCCGTGATCGGCTGGCTGGTCGCCACGTCGCTCCTTGCTGCGGTCTGTCCGCCCCCGTGACCGAGCGCACGCTCGCTGCGTGGGCCCTCGGCCCGGCGTCGCTCGGCCCGAAACTCTGCCGAGCCAGGTTAGGTCGTCCCGCGGACCGTTGGCGCCGCGCGGCGCTACCGAGCGCCGTTCCCGACCCCGTAGCGTGCAGCGTCCTATGGCAACGGACGTGGTGCTGGCCGTGGACATCGGGGGGACGAAGCTCGCGGCCGGCCGGGTCGACGGGGACGGGACGGTGCTCGACCGGGCCACGGTCCCGACCGCGGGCGCCGACGCCGAGGCGCTGTGGGCGGCGCTCGCCGACCTGGTCGGGTCGGTCCGGCGGGGCGACGAGGTGGCCTGCGGCGTGGGCTGCGGGGGCCCGATGGCGCCGGGCGGCACCGCCGTGTCGCCGCTCAACATCCACCAGTGGCGCGACTTCCCGCTGCGGGACCGGCTGGCGGCGCTGGTGGGCACGTCGGGGGTGCCGGTGGCCGTCGACAACGACGCCAAGGCGCTGGCGCTGGGGGAGGGGTGGCGGGGCGCCGCCCGGGGCGTGCGCGACTTCGTGGCGATGGTGGTGTCGACGGGGGTGGGCGGCGGGATCGTGCTCGACGGCCGGCTGCTCGACGGCGCCGCCGGCAACGCCGGGCACATCGGCCACGTGATCGTGGAGCCCGGCCCGGACGGCCGCGTCTGCGGGTGCGGGGCCCGGGGGTGCCTGGAGGCCGAGGCCTCGGGCACCGCCATCGCCGCCGTCACGGGCGCCCCGCCGGCCGCGGCGCCACCCGAGGTGCGGGCGCGCACGGGCCGGCTCGTGGGGCGGGCGGTGGCGTCGGTCGCCAACCTGCTCGATCTGCGGCTGGCGGTCGTGGCGGGCTCGGTGGCGCTGGGCTACGGCGACGCCTTCTTCACGGCCGCCCAGGCCGAGCTCGACGCCCGGGCCCGCCTGTCGTTCTCGGCCGGGGCCCGGATCGTCCCGGCGGGCCTCGGCGCCGACGGACCGCTGGTGGGCGCGGCGGCGGTCGCCTGGCGGGCCCTCGGTCGCCTTCCCGCCTGAACCCGCCTGCACCGGGTCTGCCCCCGATCTGCACCCGGCCTGGACCGATCCGGGCCGCCCGGCTGGGCGCCCGGGGCCGCCTCGCCACGTGTAACCAGAACGTCCAGCGCCAACGGCCCAGGCACCGGTACCGTATGGCGCCGAAGTGTCGATGGACCCGTCGTAGCCGAGGCTGAGATCGGAGGTGCGGGGTGACATGAGCCGGGCTCTGGTGTTGAACGCCACGTTCGAGCCGTTGAGCGTGGTGAGCGAGCGCCGGGCCGTCGTGCTCGTGCTCGACCGCAAGGCCGACGTCGTCCACGACACCGGCACCGTCCTGCACTCGGCCCACCTCGAGGTGGTGGTCCCGTCGGTGGTGCGCCTGCGCTCGTTCGTGCGGGTGCCGTACCGGTGGCGCGCCCCGCTGAACCGCCGGTCGATCTTCGTCCGCGACAACCACCGCTGCCAGTACTGCGGCGGCCCCGCCGAGAGCATCGACCACGTGGTGCCCCGCAGCCGTGGGGGCGACCACTCCTGGGAGAACGTGGTGGCGGCGTGCCGGCCCTGCAACGTGCGCAAGCGCGACCGGCTGCTGCACGAGACGTCGATGAAGCTCTTCAAGCCGCCGTCGGTGCCCCGCGGCCTGGCCTGGATCGCGCTGGCGGTCGGGCCCGTGCCCGAGTCGTGGGAGCCCTACCTGGCTCCCGCCGCGTAGCTCGTGCCACCACGCCCGGGGCGCCGGAGGGCGCGTGACGGCGACACCCGCCGGATGGGCGAACATGTGAGCGTGGAGGACCGGTGACCGAACCCCGCGGCCGCACGCTCGGCTGGCACGTCGAGCACCGCCGGGGGAGCGCGGCCGCGCTCCACGGCGCCGACCTGCCCGACCCGCTGCCCCGCAGCGTCTGGGTGCTGGACATCGACCGGCCGGCCCTGGTCCTCGGCTCCACGCAGGACGAGCGGGTGGTGGACCACACGGTGGCGGCGTCGCTCGGCATCGAGGTGGTGCGGCGCCGGTCCGGCGGCGGGGCGGTCCTGCTGGTGCCCGGCGAGGTGGCGTGGCTCGACGTGATCGTCCCGGCCGGCGACCCGCTGTGGGACGACGACGTGGGCCGGTCGAGCCGGTGGCTGGGCCACCTGTGGCAGGACGTGCTGTCCGAGTGGGGCATCGGCGACACCGACGTGCACACGGGGCCGCTGGCCTGCGGGCCGCTCGGCCGGCTCGTGTGCTTCTGCGCGGTCGGCCCGGGTGAGGTGACCCGGGGAGATCGGAAGGTGGTGGGCATCAGCCAGCGGCGGACCCGGGCGGGTGCCCGGTTCCAGTGCGCGGTGTACACCCACTGGGACCCGGGCCTGCTGCAGCCGCTGCTGCGCCTGGACGACCCGTCGACCGAGTACGTGCGCCAGTCGGCGCTCGGGGTCGGCGTCCCCGCGGCCGACCTGGTGGCCACCTTCCTCCGGCACCTGCCGGCCTAGCCGCCGGCCGACCCGCGGGCCTGGCGCCCGTCGCGCCGCCGGCCGGCGACCACGAATCCGAGTCGCCCGCGGCCCGCCGAACCGGGGCGACCAGGGGTTCCTCCGTCCCACGACCACCCACGGTGGTCCTGCCGCGTCCGAGAATGCCTTTACCGGTGGGGGGTTGTGGGGTAGTTTCCCACGATGTGGAGCAAGGTGGAGTGCCCGACGGGGCCGCCGCGGCCGACCAGCAGGGTCAGGCCGGCACCGTCGCCGCTCCCGCGCGTCCCCGAGGCCCGCGGTTCTTCACCGGCTCCTTCGACCACTCCGTCGACGCCAAGCACCGCCTCGTCCTCCCCGCGCCCTTCCGCTCCCGCCTCGCGGAGGGCGCCTACCTCGGCCCGCTCGACGGGTTCCTGGGCCTGTGGCCGGAGGACGGGTTCGACTCGGTGCTCGACCGCTGGTCCGACGGCATCGGCCTGGGCATCGTCTCCGAGGAGGCCTACGAGGCCTTCATGGCCGCGACCTTCTACGTGCAGCCCGACGGCCAGGGCCGCATCCAGGTGCACAAGGACCTGCGGTCCTTCGCCGGCATCGAGGGCCCGGTGATGGTCGTCGGCGCCCGCGAGCGCATCGCCGTCTGGGCCCGCGACGCCTGGGACAACCGCCAGAACGCCATCCCGGACGGGCCGCACGCCGCGCTCCGGCAAGCCGCGAGGGACCTGAAGCTGTGACGGGCGAAGGCCGCGGAGCGCCGAAGTCGCCGCGTGGGGCGGCGGGCCGGTCGGAACGGGCTGTGACCGGCGAGACGGGCTTCGAGCACGCGCCCGTGCTGGTGGAGCTGGTGGTGGAGCTGTTCGCTCCGGTGCCGCCGGGCGTCGTCGTCGACGCCACGGTGGGCGGCGGCGGGCACGCCGCCGCGCTCCTCGACGCGCATCCGCACCTGTCGGTCCTCGGCCTCGACCAGGACCCCACGGCCGTCGCCGCCGCCACCGCCCGGCTCGCCCGGTTCGGCGACCGGGCCGTGGTCGTCCGCGCCCGGTTCGACGCCCTGGCCGCCACCCTCCGCCGCCTCGGGCACGAGCAGGCCAGCGGCACGCTGTTCGACCTGGGCGTCAGCTCGCCCCAGCTCGACCGCCCCGAGCGGGGGTTCAGCTACCGCGAGGACGGCCCGCTCGACATGCGGATGGACCCCGAGCGGGGCCGGTCCGCCCACGACCTGGTCAACCACGCCGACGTCGGCGAGCTGGCCCGGATCCTGCAGCGCTACGGCGACGAGCGGTTCGCGCTCCGGGTGGCCCGCGCCATCGTGGCCGCCCGCCCCATCGAGGGGACGGCCCGGCTGGCCGAGGTCGTCCGCGACGCCATCCCCGCCGCCACCCGCCGCACCGGCGGCCACCCGGCCCGCCGCACGTTCCAGGCGCTCCGCATCGCCGTGAACGACGAGCTCGACATCCTCCCGGGCGCCATCGACGAGGCCATCGACGTCCTCGCCCCGGGAGGCCGCTGCGTCGTCCTCGCTTACCACTCGGGCGAGGACCGCATCGTCAAGTCCCGCTTCCGCCACGCCGCGACCGGTGGATGGACCGGTCCGGCCGACCTTCCACCGCCGCCCCACATCCATCCGACCGTGACGCTGCTGCGCCGCGGGGCCTGGAAGGCCTCGCCGGCGGAGGTCGCGGCCAACCCCCGGTCAGAGGCCGTGCGTGCCCGCGCGGTCGAGAAGCTTCCCCCAAAGGTGGCCTAGTCATGGCAACGGCGCACATCCCTCGCCCCCGACGTTCCGAGATCGCCCCGGCGCTCCCCGCCGACCGCTCCCACCTGCGGGTGGTGCGGCCGGGGGCCCGCCGGCGCCCCATACGCCTGACCCCGCGGGCCGGCGTCACCCTGGTGGTGCTGCTGTTCGTGGCGCTGTTCCTGGTGGCGGTGAGCCACGCCGTGCTGATCGAGGGTCAGGTCCGGCTCGACGAGCTCGAGAAGGACGTGGCCGCCGAGCAGGCCGAGTACGAGGACCTCCGGGTCGAGCTGGCCGACCTCGAGTCGCCGGCCCGCATCCAGGCGGCCGCCGCCGAGATGGGGATGGTCCCGCCGGAGGAGACCACCTGGCTGACCCCGGAGGAGCCCCTCGCCCCCACCGACGGCGGCGAGGTCGGCGGTGAGGCCGAATCACCGGACACGAGCTACACGGACGTCAAGCCCTACCTCGGGTCGTCGGCGCCCTGAGGCCCAGGTCGCACCGTGAGCACCACCCGGCGGAACTCCCCACCCCGCCGGTCGTCGGCGGGCACCAAGGGCACCAAGGGCACGACCGGCACGACCAGTCGCGGGCGCGACGGCTCCCCCCGTCGCGCCTCGTCATCGCCCCCGGGCGCGGCGTCCAGCACCCGCGCCCGGGGAGCCAAGTCGGGCACGCGGGCCGCCAAGCCCGCGGCCAAGCCCGCCGCCCGCCCGGCCAACCGGTCCTCGGCGACGCGGTCGTCGGCGCGCACGTCGTCGTCCACGCGGTCGACCACGGGGACCACCACCCGCGCCCGCACGGGCAGCCGCAGCTCCGGCACCGGCCCGGGCCGAGCGGGGGCCACCGGCACCGCGCCCCGCAGCCGTCGGGCCGAGCCGCCCCGCCGCGCCCCCGCGGCGCCGCCGGCCGGCCCGACGCGCCCCCGCCGGCGCCGCTACCGCATCGGCCCGGGTGAGCCCGACCGCCGGGCCGTCACCTTCCTGGCGGTCATGGTGGTGCTGTTCTCCCTGGTCGGGCTGCGCCTGGTGATGGTCCAGGTGGTGCGGGCCGACCACTGGGCCAACTACGGCGAGGACCAGCGGATCCGCCCCATCGAGCTGGTGGCGGGCCGGGGCGCGATCTTCGACCGCAACGGCTACGACCTGGCCATCTCCGTGCAGCAGGCCACCTACGTGGCCGACCCGCGCCTCATCGACGACCCGGCGGCGACCGCCGCCACCCTCGCCCCGGTGCTGGGCCTCGACCCCGCCAAGCAGGCCGAGCTGGCGGAGCGCCTCGGGCGCGACGCCTCGTTCGTCTACGTGGCCCGCCAGGTGCCCGACGACGTGGCCGAGCAGATCGATGAGCTGATCGAGGAGGGCGAGGTCACCGGGCTGTGGTCGATCGACGAGGCCAAGCGGATCAACCCGGCCGGGGAGCTGGCCCGGTCGATCCTGGGCCGGGTCAACGTCGACAACGAGGGCGTCTCGGCGCTGGAGCTGCAGTACGACGAGAACCTGACCGGCGAGCCCGGCGAGCTCATCGTCGAGAAGGACCTGCAGGGCCGGACGATCCCGGCCGGCCGCCACCACCTCGACCCGGCCGAGCCGGGCGAGGACCTGGAGCTCACCATCGACCGCAACCTCCAGGTCGCGGCCGAGCAGGTGATGATCGACGCCGTCCGCGAGAAGGAGGCGCGGGGCGGCACGGCGATCGTCACCAACCCGGAGACCGGCGAGATCCTGGCGCTGGTCAACATCGAGCGCGACGCCGCCGGCCAGCCGGTGAGCTCCGGCAACAACGTCGCGGTGACCGCCAACTACGAGCCCGGCTCGGTGAACAAGGTGATCACGCTGGCCGCGGCGATCGAGGAGGGCCTGGTCGAGCCGGACACCGAGCTGATGGTCCCCGCTCAGCTGCAGGTGGCCGACCACACCTTCGAGGACAGCCACGGCCACGGCACCGAGGCGATGACGGTGACCGACATCCTCACGGACTCCTCCAACG
>DATCLV010000597.1:0-1705 GCA_036563745.1 Acidimicrobiales bacterium
GTGTGGAAGGGCGGGTAGGTTGGGCGGGTCCGTGGCCCGGGTGAAGGGGAGGTGAGCGCCGTGAACCGAACGACGACGTGGGTGCTCCTCCTCGCGGTCACGGTCGGCGGCTGACCTCGGTGCCGCCGGGAGCGCCTCGACCAGGCACTCCCGAAAGGCACCTCCGTGCACCTCTCCACCCCTGACGCGGCGTTCGACGCCGACGTGGTCGTCGTCGGGTGCGGCCCGACCGGCGCCATGCTGGCCGCCGAGCTGCGGCTCCACGACGTCCGCGTGCTCGTCCTCGAACGGGAGACCGAGCCGCCACCGTACGTCCGCATCGTCGGCCTGCACGTCCGCAGCCTCGAGCTCCTGGCGATGCGCGGCCTGCTCGACCGTGTCGCCGAGCACGGCCGGCGCCGCCCGGCCGGCGGGTTCTTCGCCGCCATCCCCTCGCCGCCGCCCCAGGATCTCGACTCCGCCCACGCCTACCTGCTGGGCATCCCGCAGCCCGTCCTCGTCCGGCTCCTCGAGGAGCACGCCGTCGAGCTGGGGGCCGAGGCCCGCCACGGCCCCGTGGTGACCGACGTCGTCCCTGACGCCGGCGGCGTCACCGTGGAGCTGGCCGACGGGGAGCGCCTCCGGGCCCGCTACCTGGTCGGCTGCGACGGCGCCCGCAGCGCGGTCCGCAAGCGGCTCGGCATCGGCTTCCCCGGCGAACCCGCCCGGCACGACACGCTGATGGGGGAGCTGGAGGTGGGGCTCGGCCCCGACGAGCTCGCCGCCACGCTCGCCGGGCGGACCGGCACCGACCAAGCCCACGGGTTCCGGCTCCGGCCCGTCGGCCCCGGGCTGTACAGCATCGTCGTCCCCGCCGACGGCGTCGCCGACCGCCGGACACCGCCGACCCTCGACGAGCTCGCGACGCAGCTCCGCCGCGCCCTCGGCACCGACCTCGGCGTGCACTCGCCCCGCTGGCTGTCCCGCTTCGGCGACGCCACCCGGCTGGCCGAGCGCTACCGGGTCGGTCGGGCGCTCCTGGCCGGCGACGCCGCCCACATCCACCCGCCGATCGGGGGCCAGGGCTGCAACCTGGGCATCCAGGACGCCGTCAACCTCGGCTGGAAGCTGGCCGCCGAGGTCCGGGGCTGGGCGCCGCCGGGGCTGCTCGACACCTACGAGGCCGAGCGCCGCCCGGTCGCGGCGGCCGTCCTCGACGACACCCGGGCCCAGACGGCGCTGCAGCGCCCCGACCCCGGCGCCCAAGCCCTGCGCCGGCTGTTCACCGAGCTGCTGGAGATCGAGGAGGTCAACCGGCGCCTCATCGGGAGGATCACCGCGGTCGACCTCCGCTACGACCTCGGCGACGGTGGCGACGGTGGCGACGGTGGCGACGGACCCGACCTCGTCGGCCGCCGCCTGCCCGACGTCGACCTGGCGTCGGGCCGCCTCTACGACCGGCTGCACCACGGTCGGGGCCTGCTGCTCGACCGCACCGGGCGCCTGACCGTCGGCGACCGGTCGGACCGGGTCGACCTCGTCGCCGACCCCGCCGCGGCGCTCGACGCCCCGGCTGTCCTCCTGCGGCCCGACGGTCACGTCGCCTGGGCCGGTGACGACCAGCCCGCCCTCGACGCCCACCTCACCCGCTGGTTCGGCCGGCCCTGACCCCTGGCACGAACCTGCCCCCGAAACGGGGCGCGGGCTCCCCGTTTCGGGGGCAGGT
>DATCLV010000610.1:0-3638 GCA_036563745.1 Acidimicrobiales bacterium
GCTCCCCGTTTCGGGGGCAGGTTCGGAAACGGGGCAAGTTCGGAAGCGGGGGCAGGTTCGGAAGCGGGCTACGGCACCACGCGGTCGCCCGGGCGGTGGACCCGGAACCAGCGGTACCCGTAGCGGCCCAGCTGCAGCTCCACCGCGGGCGAGTCCAGGTCGGCCCGGTCGCCGTCGAACAGGTCGACGAGCGCCGCCACGTCGTCCTCGTCGTCCAGCCGGAACCGGACCCGGCACGGCTCGCGGGAGAAGTTGTGGACGGCGAGGACCGTGGCCCCGTCCCAGTCGCAGCGGTGGACCAGCACGGCCGGCACGTCGCACGGCACCGTCCGCCACTGCCCCAGGCCCAGCTCCGGCGTCTCCCGGCGGCGCCGGATCAGCCGCTCGAACCAGTTGAGCAGCGAGTCCGGGTCGCGCCGCTGGGCGGCGACGTTCACCGCCAGCGGCCCGTACTCGCCGTCGGGCAGCGGGGACGGGAACGTCGAGGGGTCGGCGCGCGAGAACCCGCCGCCGGGCTCGTCGGACCACTGCATCGGCGTCCGCACCGCCTGGCGGCCCTCGGCGGCCAGGTTCTCGCCCATGCCGATCTCCTCGCCGTAGAACAGCACCGGGGTGCCGGGCAGGGAGAACAGCAGGCTGTAGGCCATGCGGATCCGGTCCGGGTCGCCGTCGAGCATCGGGGGCAGGCGGCGGCGCAGGCCCCGGCCGTAGATCTGCATGTCCTCCTCGGGCCCGAGGGCGGCGAACACCTCCTCCCGCTCCTCGTCGCTCAGCTGGTCGAGGGTGAGCTCGTCGTGGTTCCGCAGGAACGTGGCCCACTGCGAGTCGAACGGCACCGGCGGCAGGTCGGCCAGCGCCTGCTCGACCGGGGCGGCGTCCTCCCGCACCAGCGACAGGTAGAGGCGCTGCATCACCGAGAAGTTGAAGACGAGGTGGAGCTCGTCGCCGTCCTCGTCGCCGAAGAACGTGCGCTGGTCCTTCGGGGGCAGGTTCACCTCGCCGAGGAGGATGGCGTCGCCCCGCCGCCGCTGGACGAACGAGCGGAGGTCCTTCAGGTACCGGTGGGGGTCGATCGACGGCGCGGCCTCGATGCCCTCCAGCTCCAGCAGGAACGGCACGGCGTCGACCCGGAACCCGGCCACGCCGAGCTGCAGCCAGAACCCGACGATGCGGGCGATCTCGTCGCGCACCGCCGGCTCGGCGATGTTGAGGTCGGCCTGGTGCGGATAGAAGCGGTGGAGGTACCAGGCCTGGGCCTTGCGGTCGTAGGTCCAGACGCCGTCCTGCTCGCCGGGGAACGTCTCGGTCATGGACCCGTCGTCGGGCTTCTCGTCGGACCACACGTACCAGTTGCGGTACGGCGACTCGGGGTCGGAGCGGGCCGCCTGGAACCACGGGTGGTCGATCGACGTGTGGTTGACCACCAGGTCGACGATCACCCGCATGCCCCGGTCCTGGGCGGTGCGGACCAGCTCGACGAACCGGCCGAGGTCGCCGAGGCGGGGGTCGACGGCGGTGAAGTCGGTGATGTCGTAGCCGTCGTCCTTGTCGGGCGACGGGTAGTAGGGCATCAGCCAGAGCGTGGTGACGCCGATGCCGGCGAGGTAGTCGATGCGCTCGGTGAGGCCGGCCAGGTCGCCGACCCCGTCGCCGTCGCCGTCGAGGAACGTCTCGACGTCGAGGCAGTAGACGACGCCGTTCTTCCACCACTGGTCGCTGGTCGTGCGGATGCTCACGATCCCGCCCCCAGCTCGGGGAGGACCTTCCCGCCGAAGGCGTCGACGAACGCCTCCTGCGGCTTCGGCACCTGGTGGACGAACACGTCGTCGACGCCCAGCTCGACGACCTCGTGCAGCCAGGCGGCGTGGCGGCCGAGGTCGCTGGAGACCAGCACCGAGGCGTGCAGGTCCTCGGGGCGCACGTGGCGGGCGACCTCCTCGAACTGGTCGACCCGCTCGATGTCGGCCATCAGCGAGGAGGGGAACACGTTGGTGCGCCACTGGTCGTAGGCGCCGGCGAGCGCCTCCTCGTCGGAGGCCGCCCAGGCCACCTTGACCTGCACGGTGACGGGCTTGCCCTCGCCGCCGCCCTCCCGGAAGGCGTCGATCAGCCGCCGCAGCTGGTCGGGCGGGTGGTGGACCGTGATGAGCCCGTCGGCCCAGCCGCCGCACCAGCGAGCGGTCGCCTCGGTGAGGGCGGCGCCGATGAGGGGTGGTGGCACCTTCGGGAACGTCCAGAGGCGGGCCCGGTCGACCCGGACGTGGCCGTCGAGGCTCACCTCCTCGCCCGCCAGCAGGCCCCGGATGACCTCGACGCACTCCAGGAGGCGGGCGTTGCGGGTGGCCTTCGGGGGCCAGGGGGTGCCGGTGATGTGCTCGTTCGACGCCTCGCCGGTGCCGAGGGCCACGGTGAGCCGGTCGGGGAACAGCTCGCCGAGCGTGGCGATGGCCTGGGCGACGATCGCCGGGTGGTAGCGCTGCCCGGGGGCGGTCACGACCCCGAAGGGCACGGTGGTGGCCTGGAGGGCGGCGCCCAGCCACGACCAGGCGTAGCCCGAGTGGCCCTGCCGCTCGCTCCAGGGCACGAAGTGGTCCGACGACGACACCGCCCCGAAGCCGGCGGCCTCGGCCTGCTGCGCGTACCGCAGGAGGTCGCTGGGGCTGTGCTGCTCGTGGGAGGCGTGGTAACCGATGCGCCGCATCGCGGATGCCTGCCCGCTGACCGGCCCGGCCATCCCCCGACCGCTCTCCGCGCGTCGTTAGTCTCGCAGCGTCGTGAACGGGACAGTCGTCGCCCCCAGCCTGGTGCCCGACGACCCGGCGCCGCCGGTCGTCGCGGCCCTGCCCGTCCGTGGGGGCGGTGCGCCCCCGGCACCGCCCGACGGCGTCGACCACCTGCTGCTGTGCGACGGCTCGGCGACGGTCGACCTCGACCTGGCCGCCGTGCAGGCGTTGCTCGACGTGGCCCGAGCGACCGGTGCCGGGATCGTCGGGCCCAAGCTGGTCGACGCCGACGACCGCCGCCGCCTGGTCGGCATGGGCTACGCGGTGACCAGGGGCGGCGCGGTCGCCCACCTGGTGGAGCCGGGCGAGCTCGACCAGGGCCAGCACGACGGCACCCGCGACGTCTTCGCCGTGCCGGGGGAGTGCCTACTGGTGCGGGCCGACCTGCTGCGGTCGGTGGGCTTCGACCCGGCGCTGTCCGCCGGTCGCCCGGCCGCGGTCGTGAGCCTGTGCTGGCGGGCCCGCACCGCGGGCGCCGCGGTGGTGGTCACCTCCGACGCCGTCGCCGCCGTCCGGCGACCCGACACGGTTCGGCCCACCGACCTCGTGACACCCACGGAGCAGGTCCGCCTGGTCGTGACCTGCTACGGCCTCGGGCACCGGTGGCGGGTCGTCCCTCAGGTCGTCGCCGCCCAGGTCTGGGGCGCCGCCCGGGCCCTGGTGCGCGCCCGCCCGGCGGCCGCCGTCGCCCCGGTCGGGGCGTGGGCCGTGAACCTCGCCCGCGTGCGGTCACGGTGGGCCGTGCGCGGGCGGGTGCGGCGGGCCCGGCGGACCCCCGACCGCACCGTCCGCCGCCGCCAGGCCCCGGGCGTGCTGCAGGCCCGGCTGGCGGCCCGGCGCGGCCTCCCCGGCGCC
>DATCLV010000612.1:0-4678 GCA_036563745.1 Acidimicrobiales bacterium
GCCGTAGGTCCACGCGGCCCCCTCGCACACGAGCGCCGGGGCGCGTGGCGTCCGGCGGGCCTGCTCGGTGAACAGCGCCGGGATCGTGGTGGCGTACCGGTCGTCGGGGTGACGGGCACGGACCGCGGCGGCGAACGCCGCCCGCTCGCCGCCCGTCCGCACGTCGACCCGGGCCACCGGCCGGTCGGGGTCGTCGGCGAAGGCGGTGAGCACCTCGGCCAGCCGGGCGGCCAGCACCTCGACGTCGGCCCGGGTGAACACGTCGGGCCGGTGCTCGAAAGCGATCGTCACCCGCTCCCCCGGCTCGACCGCCAGGGTGAGCGGGTAGTGCGTGGCGTCGGTGGCGGTGCCGGCGGTGAGGCCGAGGCCGTCGCCCTCGTCACCGCCGTCGGCCTCGCCCCGGGAGGCGGGGGCGACCGGGTAGTTCTCGAACACGACCAGCGTGTCGAACAGCTCGCCGCCACCGGCGAGGCGCTGCAGCTCGGCCAGCCCGATGTGCTGGTGGTCGAGCAGCGCCGCCTGCTCGACCTGGACCCGGGCCAGCAGCTCGGCCAGCGACTCGGCCGGGCGCAGCCGGACCCGCACCGGCAGCGTGTTGATGAACACTCCGATCATCGACTCGATGCCGGGCACCTCCGGCGACCGGCCCGACACGGTGGCGCCGAAGACGACGTCGTCGCGCCCGGTGAGCCGGGAGAGGAGGAGCGCCCAGGCCCCGTCGATGACCGTGTTGAGCGTGAGGCCCAGAGCGCGGGCCCGGGCGGTGACCCGCTCGGTGAGCGCCGCCGGGAGCCGCCACCGCAGCACCTCGGGCAGGGCGGGTGAGCGGGACGGGTCGACCGGGGCCAGGAGCGTCGGCTCGTCGAACCCTTCCAGCGCCGCCGCCCACGCCGCCGTGGCCTCGGCCTGGTCGCGCCCCGCCAGCCAGGTGAGATAGCGCTCGAAGGGCACGGCCGGCGGCAGGCCCGACCGGGCGACGTCGCCGTCGGCCAGGTAGAGGGCCTGCAGCTCACCCATCAGCAGCGGCATCGACCACCCGTCGACCACGAGGTGGTGGGCGGTGAGCACCAGCGTGTCGCCCGCGCCGGCACGGGCGGGCCGGACGACCGTCGCCCGCAGGAGCGGAGGCCGGGTGAGGTCGAACCGGGTGGTGCGGTCGTGCTCGGCGACCCGCAGGAGCTCGGCCGCCTCGTCGGCCTCGTCGCTGCCGGCGGGGAGGTCGACCCGCCGGGTGGGCACGGCGACGCCGCGGGCCACGGCCTGGACGGTGGTGCCGGCGGCCGTGGTGGTGAACCCGGCCCGGAGGTTGGGGTGCCGGCGGAGCAGCGCCGCCAGGGCCCGCTCCAGCCGCGGCTGCTCGACCCGGCCGCCGAGCTGGAGCACCAGCTGCACCATGTAGACGTCGAGGCCGTCGGCGTCGAACGACGACAGGAAGTGGAGGCCCTCCTGCAGCGGCGTCAGCGGCCACAGGGCCTCGACGCCGCCGGGGTGGGCGGCCTCGACCTGGTCGATCGCCGCCTGGTCGAGCCCTAGGGCGGGCACGTCGGACGGCGTGAAGGCCGGGACCGCCGGCACCTCGGCGGCCAGGCGGGCCAGGGCGGCGGCGAAGGCGTCGGCCAGCCCGGCGACCTGGCCGGTCGACAGCGCCGCGGAGTGCGCCCACCGGACGACGAGCCGCGGGCCGCCGGGGCCGTCCTCGGCCACGGCGTCGATCTGCAGCGTGTGCGCCAGCGCGGCCACCGTGTCGACCGCCGCCGACTCCGGCGCCGGGAACCAGTCGGCCGCCACGACCGCCGGCACGCGGCCGAGGTAGTTGCACAGCACCTGCGGCCGCGCCGCGGCCGCCAGCAGCGGGCCGGCCTGCGGGTGCAGGTGGCGCAGGACGCCGGCGTCGAGGGCGGCGTCGGGTCCACCCGCCCGGAGCTGCTCCTTCACCGCCTTCAGCGCCGCCAGGGGCGAGCCGTCGCCCGGGTCGAGCCGGACCGGCCGGACGGTGGTGAGCCAGCCGACGGTCCGGCCCAGGTCGAGGTCGGCGTCGCGGCCGTGCCCCTCCAGCTCCACCAGCAGCGGCGCGCCCGGCCCGACCGCCAGGGCCAGCGCGGTGAGCAGCACGTCGTCGACCCGGCCGTGCACGGCGGCCGGGACGGTGGTGAGCACCGCCTCGGTGGTGGCGGGGTCGACCACGCTGGTGTGGACGCCACCCGGCACCGGGGCGTCGTCGCCGGGGACCAGGTCGGCCCCGGGCGCCAGCGTGGCGAGCCAGTGGTCGAGGTGGTCGAGCACCGCCGGGTCGAGCGCCCGGTCGGCCACCCGGCGGGACCACCGCCGCAGCGAGGTGGGCACGGGATCGAGCCGGGGCTCCGCGCCGGCAGCGGCCGCCGCCCAGGCGGTGGCCAGGTCGGGCAGCAGGATCCGCCACGACACGCCGTCGACCACCAGGTGGTGGGCGACCAGCAGCAGCCGCCCGGGGGCGTCGACCCCGGCGCGGGCCCACACCGCCTGCAGAACCACGCCGCCGTCGGGGTCGAGGCGGTCGACCGCCGCCGCGTGGGCGGCGACCAGCGCCGCTTCCCGGCCGGCGGCGTCGAGGCCGGCCACGTCGATGCACCGGAGCAACGCCCCGGCGTCGACGGCCCCGACCGGCCGCACCTCCGTGCGCCACACCTCGGGCCGGGGCCGGTGCAGCCGGAGCCGCAGCGCATCGTGGTGGTCGACGACCGCCTGCAGCGCGGCGGCCAGCGTGGCCTCCATAGCCGTGGCCGGCACCTGGACCACGACCGCCTGGTGGGCCCGCGCCACCGGGCCACCCCGCTCCCGCAGCCAGTGGACGACCGGGAGCGGGACCACCTCGCCGACCCCGTCGTCGGCCGGGCCGGCCGAGCCGGCCGAGTCGGCCGCGGCCGCGGCGTCGCCGGGGGCCCGGGCCGCCAGCGAGGCGGCCACCGCGGCCAGGCCGGCCGGGGTCGGGGCGTCGAACACGTGGCGGGCCCGCACCGGGAGCCCCGCCTTGCGGGCCGCCGACACCAGGGCGATCGCCACGATGCTGTCGCCGCCCAGGGCGAAGAAGCTGTCGTCGGCACCCACCGCGTCGACCGGGAGGCCCAGCACCTCGGCGAACAGCTCCCGCAGACGCTGCACGGCCGGCTCGGCCCCGGGGGCGCCGCCGGTCAACCCGGCCCCCGAACCCTCCGGGGCCGGGCCGACGACCGCCGCCGCCCTGGCGGTCGACCCCGCACCCACGGGCGCCACCGGCAGGGCGCTCAGCCGCGTCGCCGGCTCGGCCACCACGTGGGCCAGCAGCGACTGCAGCCGGGCGATCAGGCCGTCGACCGTGGCCCGGTCGAACAGGTCGGCCGAGTACTCGACCGCGATGTCGAGCCCGGCGGGCGACTCGGCCAGGATCCAGTTGAGGTCGAACTTGGCGACGCCCGGGTCGTAGGGCACCGGCTCGGCGGCCAGGCCGAACAGCGCCGCCGGACCGGCCCGGTGGACGTGGCCCACCATCACCTGGAACAGCGGGTTGCGTGCCCTCGTCCGCACCGGGGCGAGGGCGTCGACCACCTGCTCGAACGGCACGTCCTGGTGCTCGACGGCCGCGAGGTCGGCGGCCTTCACCCGGTCGAGCAGCTCGGCGAACGTCGGGTCGCCGGACAGGTCGGTGCGCAGGACCACCGTGTTGACGAAGAAGCCCACCAGGTCGTCGAGCGCCTCGTCGGTGCGGCCCGCCACCGGGGCGCCCACCACCACGTCGTCGCCCGCGCCGAGGCGGTGGAGCAGCGCCGCCACCGCGGCGTGCAGGTACATGAACGTGCTGACCCCGGCGGCCGAGGCGGCGGCCCGCAGCGCTGCGAAGACGGCCGGGTCGAGCGGGGCACCGGTGGTGCCGCCCCGGTGGGACGGCTCGGCGGGGCGGGGCCGGTCGGTGGGCAGCCGGGTCTCCTCCGGGGCGCCGGCGAGTGCCGCCTCCCAGAAGCGCAGCTGCCGGGCGGCCAGGCTGGCGGGATCGGCCGGGTCGCCCAGCAGGGCCCGCTGCCAGACGGCGTAGTCGGCGTACTGCACCGGCAGCGGCGCCCACTCGGGGGCGCGACCGGCGAGCCGGGCGCGGTAGGCGGTGTCGAGGTCGGTGAGGAACGACCGGTCGGACCACTCGTCGATGGCGATGTGGTGCAGCGCCAGCACCACCACGTGCTCCTCCGGGCCGAGCACCAGCACGGTCGCCCGCAGCGGCAGGTCGGTGGCGAGGCGGAACGGGCGCCGGGCCGCCTCGGCCACCCGGGCGTCGACCTCGGCCGGCGCGACCGGGCGCACGTCGACGACGAGCCGGGCCCGCGCCGCCGCGGGATCGACGATCCGCTGGAAGGGCCGGCCGCCGTCGTGCCCGAACGTGGTCCGCAGCACCTCGTGCCGCTCGACGACGTCGCCCAGGGCGACCCGCAGCGCCTCCGGCCGGAACGGCCCCCGCAGCCGGGCGACCAGCGGGAAGTTGTAGGCGTCGGTGCCCTCCTCGACCTCCTGGATCAGCCACAGGCGCTGCTGGGCGAACGACAGCGGCAGCACCGTGGGCCGCTCTCCCGCCACCAGCGCCGGCCGCTCGGCGGCGGCCGCTGCGCTTCCGGCGGCCCCGGGCGCCCCGGGCGCCCCGGCCGCGCCGTCGGCGGCCGCCGTGGCCGCCGCCGCC
>DATCLV010000008.1:0-4967 GCA_036563745.1 Acidimicrobiales bacterium
CTGTGAGGGCTGGAAGACCCCGATTTGAGCTCCTCCGGAGATGAGCTCGCCGTAGGACTCGGTGTCGGACGGTGGTCGCGACTGAGCCGCAGCGGGCAGAGCGCCAGCCAGGAGGGCGGTCACGGCGACCGCGCCGGCCGCTAGTCCACGGCGCATCCGACCACACCCTCCTCGAGGCTGTCCTGCCGCCGCTCTGCCAGCTTCCACACGCCGTCGACCTTCTGCATCGCCTCGGTCGACTGCACCGTGATCACGCCCTCTTGCAGCACCTGGCCGGTGGCCGGGTCGATCCGCTCGGAGTCCTCGACCAGGCACACCTCGAGGTAGGCGGTCTCGACGCCGTCCACCTCGTCGAAGCGCACCGACTCCACCTCGATGCCGTGCTGCGAGTTCTCCGGCAAGCGGGACGCGACGCCCGTCATCTTCAGACCGTTGGCGGTCTCGGTGATGCGTTCGAGCATCAGGCCGGTGTGCGTCTCGGCCAGTTCGGGGAGATCGGGGTTGGGTTGGGCCAGCGCCTCGATCTGGGCCTCGTCGGCGGCTGCGCGGGCGGCGATGACCTCCTGGCGGGCGGCCTCCTCGGGGTCGACCGTGGTGGTCGTCGGGTCCTCGGTGGTGGTGGGGCGGGGCTCGTCCTCGGCCTCCTCGCTGCCACCGCCGCTGCAGGCGGGCACGAGCAGGGACAGCGCCCCACCGAGCACCGTCAGGGTCACCGCTCGCGTCGCCCTCCCGGTCACCAGCCTCGTCCCCATCGCCCCGTCAGCCGCGGCCCTCGCGCGACTGCCGCCGACCATTCCCCACTCGACCCCTCCGTGGAACCTGCATCCGTCATGCTTCCGCAAACTCGCCGCGCGGTGGTGCGCCGCCCGCTGCGACGGGGTCGAGCGGCGCGCGTCACCGCAGTGACCTGCCCTCCTGTGCCCTTGTGCAGTGCCGGCGGGGTGTCTGTCTGCGCTCCGAATGGCCTGACCGAGCAACATCCTCCCCAACGTGGCCGCACCTCCTCGGTCCGTGCACGTCCGGACAGTTGTACACCGTCCGGACACCCCGTGTAAGCGGAGATCGACACAAAACGGTCAAATTTCGGTCGTGTTCACGCCGCTGTCACGACGGGCGGCGGCACGCGCCGAGATGACCACCCTCTGCAACCCTCCCCGGTTCGCCATCGCCTGACCTGATCTCCCCAGCGTACGCGCCCGGAGCGACCCGCATGACGAATCGCGGACGACCATGGTCACGGGGCGCGCGTGGCGGTGGGCGGAGGCCGGGGTCAGGTGACCGGCCCCCGCCACACCACTACTCGGTCACCGCGATGAGACGGTCCACGAGGTCGTGGGCCGAGGTCTGTAGCGCGGCGCTCGTGGGTGCGAGCACCGCACGCGCGGTCTCCCAAGCCAGCTGCCACATGTCGTCCGACGCACTCGGGTCGTCCGCCTCCGCCAGAGCATCTGGATCCTCCATATCGTCGGCCGCGGTGGCGTCCGCGGCGTCCGGCCTTGTCTCGACTACAGGGCTGGAGTCCCTCCTCTCGGTTCGACTCGACGTGCGCGAGCCCATGCCCTGGTCGCCCGAGACCAGGGGCAAAGCCGCAGCCGCACACGTCGGTTCCCGGTGGGCACGGCCGACGTCGACCGTGCACCCCCGGCCGCCCCGACCGGCGCGGGCACCGGGCTCGCCGTGCGAGTCGTGGTGACCGCGCCCCCCGCCGAGGTCGACCGGGGACGACGGGTGGGCGACGGGCAGGCCAGCGCCCGCGCCCCCCGGCGAAGGGTGGTAGGTGGGCGCCACCGGCACCCACTCGGCGACCGGCTCCAGCGGCACCCACTCGGGCGCCGGCTCGGCCGGGAGCTCGGCCGGCGGCCACGCCGACGCCGGCCGGTCGCCGTCGGCGAGCGGTGCCGCCGCCGGTGACGGCCACGATGACGGTGGCGGAGCGGCCGGGGCCAGCAGCCCGGTGGCCGCCCGGTCGGGGCCGGCACCGGCCGCCGGACCGGACCACAGCCCCGGGTCCGCCAGCGACGCCGGCTCGGCGGCCCGCTCGGCCAGCGCCAGCGCGAACCACTCGGCGGTGAGCGGGTCGATCGGCGGGCGGGTGCGACCCGCGCCCGCTCCGACGACGATGCCGGACCCCGCCGGCGCCTCCCGCCGCAGCACCAGCGGCGTCGCCGCCTCGATCATCACCGCCGCCGTCTGCACGGGGCCCATCGCCGCGTCGGCGCGCGTGGGCCCGGTGCCGGCGCTGGCACGGACGGCGTCGCGCACCGCGACCCAGGCGATCGCCCCGGCGGCGTCGGCGGCCGCGTCGCACACGGCGTCCCACACCGGGACCCGCACGCGCCCGGGCGCCGTGGGGTCGGTGGCCGACCAGACGACGGCCCGTGCCGCGTTCCCGCCGGCGGCCTGGGTGGCATCGGCGATCGCGGCCCACACGGCGCCCGCGGTGTCCCAGTCGTGGGCGGTGACCACCGTGTCGGCCGATCGCCACGCCTGGTCGCGCTCGGCCCGGGCCGCCCGCGCCGCCGCCCGCACGGTGAGCCAGGCGGCCTCCACCCCCTCCTCGTCGGTGAGGGGTGCCAGCCCGGTCAGCCGGGCGGCGTCGTCGCGCAGCCCGGCGGCGGCCAGCCACGCCGGCGCGTAGGACCGCACCAACCAGTCGGCCACCATCCACTGGCGGACCCGCTCGTCGGCGCGGGTGCCCCGGGACCCGACCAGACGCCATATATATCTGCGCAACCGCTGACGGCTGACGTCGTCGAGCCCGTCGTTCCACGCGATCATCCACTCGGTGACCGCCGGGGACGCGCAGCGGGGCCGCAGGGACCACGCCTCGCCCGCGGCGAACGCCACCGCCTCCATGACGGAGAACCCCTTCCCGGGGTGGTTGCTGCCTCGCACGAGCACGAGACGACCGACATCGAGGTCCATCTCGCTCACTCCTCCCTCGCGCCGGCCACGGGTGCCGGCACGACCTGTCTCTGCCGCCTCGCCTGCGTGACGCCGCCCGCACGGGACGGTCGACGGGTGGAGGCGCCACGGGGGCCCGGCGCGGGAACGGGTCGCCGAGCCCCCCGGGACGCCGCGAGATGGCTACGCGGGGACCGCCTGACGGTGGCGGGCGCCGCGGCGCCGGGTGACGCGCTTGGCTCGCTCGATGATCACCGGGACCTCGACTCCGGTCACCTCGCTGAGGCGCTCGGGGGACAGGCCGACGGCCAGGAGCCGGCGGATGTCGGCGGTGTTGGCCGGGTCCTCCGGCGGCAGCACGGCCAGCCGCTGGCGGAGCCGGCGCAGCCGCGCCCGCTCGGCCCGGTTGAGGCCGCCCCACACGCCGTGGTCCTCGTCGAGCCCGTAGGCCAGGCAGTCACCCCAGACCGGGCAGCCGGCGCAGAACGCCTTGGCCCGGCGGGTGTCGCCGCCGTCGGGGAAGAAGAGGTTCAGCCCGGCGCCCGCGCACCGAGCGTTGTCCTGCCAGGAGAGGCCCCTCATCGTGCACCTGCCACAACGCCGTGGACACACGGGGATCCCGGTGTGTCGTGCTGTCTATGGAGCTGGTGCCCACGGCACCGAGCCCGGACGAGGCCCGGCGCGAGCGCCAGGCAGTCGGGTGCCGACCGGAGCCGGCGTTGCCACGTGGCAGGCATCGACGCGCACCCGTCGCGGAGGCCGAGGAGGCCGGCGACCGCGGCGCCCACGCCGGGCGTGGTGATCGCCGCGAGGGCGGGCAGGACGTCGGTGATGCCACCGGGCTGGACGAGCGCCCACAGGCTGGCCGTGAGCGCGTCGACCGTGCCCTCCCCGCAGAGGGGAGGGTGGGGTGACGAGGCGACGGGCGCCGGACGGGGCCGGCGGCCGTCACGGGTGGCCGCCCGGATGGCGGCCTCGGCCGGCCGGCCGGCGAAGAGCCCGGCGGCCAGCTCGACGTAGGCGACGCAGTCGCCCAGGGACCGGCTCGGCACGCCGGCGGCGCTCGCCAGCTCGAGGGTGTCGGCGATCAGCTCACGGCTGTTCGACCGCACCACCGCGACCGCCAGCAGCCAGGCGGGCGTGGCCACGCCCTCGTGCCGCTCGGCGACGTCGACCGGGACCCCGTGGCCTCGCCGCCGCACGTAGGTGGCGGCGAGCTCCACGAGGGCCCGGGTGACCGGACCGTCGGGCTCGGGTGCGCCGACACCGGGACCGTGGCCCGCACCGACCGCCGCACCGGCGCCGGCCGGGCGGGGGCCCGAGGTCGCCCGGGGCCCGGCGGGGTGCGGTCGAGCGGGACGGTCGGGGGTGTCGAGGTGACCGAGGACATCGGTGCCGGGACCGGCACCGGGGGAAGCGGTGACGAGGGACGGGTCGTCGGTGGCCCGGGCGGTGAAGCTCTCGCCGCCGGCGACGCCGAGGAGGCCGCCCGCGGCCCGGGACGGCCCGACCGGCGGCTGCCACTCGGGTGCCCGGCGACCGGACGTGCTCCTCGTCGGACCGCCCGCGCTGCCCGCGCCGCCCGCCGCCCACGCCGGCCGGGAGCCGGCGCCGCGCTCGCTGGTGGCGGTGCTCATCGGCCCGCCCCGGCGACGAGGCCCGAGCGCCCGGTGCCGGCCCGCCGGACCCGCCCGACGGGGCTGTGGCGCCGGTTGACCAGCCGGTGCTCGACCTGCTCCATGCGGGCGAGCAGCGACCGGGTGAGATCGCTCAGCTGCGCCGACACGATCCGGGCCTCGTTCTCCGCCCGGGCGGCCGAGGCCTCGACCTCGCGCAGACGGCGGTCGAGACCCTCCACCTGGTGGTCGTGCGCCGCCTGCCAGGAGACCACCTGACCGTAGAGGCCCTCCAGGCGGCGCTCGATGCCCCGGGTGCTGAACTGCCGGTGGCACCAACGGCCCCCGGCGACCAGCGCCGCCACGACGGCGGCGCCTCCGGCCACGAGCTCGGCGGTCAAGGGACCGCCTCCGCCGTGACCCCTGCCCATCCCCCACCCTTGACGT
>DATCLV010000012.1:0-6184 GCA_036563745.1 Acidimicrobiales bacterium
TGTTCGGCAGCCCGGGGATGCCCGGGGCCCGGGGCCCGTCGTGGACGTCGTCGGGCCCACGGTGGTCGCGGACCTCGGTGCGGCCGTCCCGGACGGGCGGGCGCTCGCGGTCGTCCTCGCCGCGGTGGTCGCGCACCACCACACCGCCGGGGCGGTCGTCGTCCCCGTCGCGGTCCCGGCTGGAGGGCCGCCGCGGGCTGTAGACGTCGTCGTCTCGGTGGTCCCGCACGTCGGGGGCCGGCGTGCCGGTGGTCGGCTGCGGCTGGTCGATCGGCGGCGGGGGCGGCGGCGGGAGGGTCGGGGTCTCGAACAGCGGCGGCGGGCCGTCGTCGTCCGCGGCGCCGCCCTCCCAGTGGCCCTTCACATAGTTGCCGTGGTCGTCGTAGCGGCCCTCGACCCACACACGGTCGCCGGTGGACGGCGACGACGGCGAGGTTGGCACGGGCCGGCTCTCCGGGGTGCTGACCGGCTGCCAGTGGCCGGGCACGGTGCGGCCCGACGCGTCGACGTGCGGCTCGACCCAGTCGAGGCCGGGGCGGTCCTCGCGGACACCGCCGGCCGGTGGGCGCTCCCAGTGGCCCTCGACCACGTTGCCGTCGGCGTCGAGGTGGCGGGGGATCCACTCGAAGCCGTCACGGGTCGGGTACTGGTCGCCCTCCCACTCCCAGCGGCCCTGCTCCTCGTCCCACTCCCAGTGGGGGCCCGCGTGGTCGTGGGCGTCGCGCTCGGCGAGCGCGTCGAGCTTCAGGTCCTGCACGAAGTCCTGGACCTCGTCGTCGAACTGGCGGCGGAGCTCGGCGAGGGCGTCGTTGGCGCTCTGGCCGGGCCGGGGCGTGAACTCGTTGATCAGCCGCTCGACCTCGGCGCGGAACGCCGCGACGTCCTCGGGGTCGGCGCCCTCCGGCGGCTGCCACGCCCGGAAGCGCTCCAGCAGCTCGGCCCGGGCCTCCTCGATGTCGGCCAGCTCGGCCTCGGTCGGCGCCGGCGACGGCGCGGCGGGCGCCCGGCCGGGGGCACCGCCCCCGCCGCCGCCGTCCCGCACGAACACGGTGCCGCGCCCGCCGCCACCGCCGCCGTTCCCGCCACCGCCACCGGCGCCGCCGGTGGCCAGGTCCTCGAAGGCGTCCAGGCTCTCGGTCAGGCTGGCGACCAGCTCCTCGGCCAGCTCGGCGTCGGTGGGCCCGTCGCTGCCGTCCTCGTCGTCGATGAAGGTCTCGTAGGCCAGGTAGCCCCCGGCCGCGGCGGCGGCACCGGCGGCCGCCGCACCGGCGATGGTGGCCCCGCGGGACCGGCGCGGCGCGGGCGCGTTGCCGGCGGCCGCCGCCCGAAGCGCCGCGGCCCGGGCCGCCGGATCGGCGGGCGCGGTGGGGCGCGGTGGCGGTGGCGGAGGCGGCGGGGGGCTCCCGCCGTGGGTGCGGTCGGCGTCGGCCGGGTCGGGGTTCCGGGGGGTGGTCATGTCGATGTCTCCTCCTGCGGCTCCGAGAGCCACGACGAGCTTGGGATCGGCGTCGAGGAGGATCGGGCGGCCGATGCGCCGGCCGACCTCCTCGGCGACGAGGGGCATGCGGGAGGCGCCGCCGGCCAGCAGCACCCCCGCCAGGGCGGCGGGAGCGACGCCGGCGGTGCCGATGGCCCGCTCGAGGGCGGCGACCGTGTCCGCGATCCGGGCCCGGGCCGCGGCCTCGAGCTCGTCGCGGGTCAACCGCACCTCGGTGTGCAGGCCGGGCAGCGCGACCGGGATGGTCACGTCGGTGTCGTGCGACAGGGCCTCCTTGGCGGCGGTGCACTCGGCCCGCAGCCGGGCCAGCGCCCGCCGGCCCTCCGGCCTCCCGGCCAGCTCGGACGGCCGGCCGTCGAGGGCCTGGTCCACGTGGACCAGCACGATCTGGTCGAGGTCGACGCCGCCCACGCGCTCGAGGCCCTCGGGGCGGCCGAGCACCTCGGCGCCGTCGACCGTGCAGCGCACGACCGCGGCGTCGAACGTCCCGCCGCCGAAGTCGTAGACGGCGACCTGGTCGCCGGCGGTCAGGCGCCCGAGGGCGACGTAGTGGCGGGCGGCGGCGACGGGCTCGGGCAGGAGCGTGAGCGCGGTGCCCTCGCCGGCGCCCGCGCCCGACCCGGTCACGCCGGCGAGGCGGGCCGCCTCCCGGAGCAGGTCGAGCTTGTAGCCGCCCCAGGTGGCCGGGTGGGTGAGGACCACCTCGGCGGGGCGCTCGCCGGTGGCCGCCGTGGCGGCCTCGACGACGTGGCGCAGCAGGTGGCCCGCCAGCGCCTCGGCGCCGTGGGGCTGGCCGCCGAGCACCAGCGGGGTCGTGTCGCCCAGGCGGCGCTTCCACTCGCGCACGCCGGTGGTGGGGTCGGTCAGCAGCAGGCGCTCGGCCCGCTCGCCGGCCACGATCCCGCTGCCGGCGGGGTCGACCGCCAGCACCGAGGGCATGGCGGGGGCGTCGCTGCCGAGGGCGAGCGGCTCGACGGACCCCGTGGCCGGGTCGGCCAGCGCGGCCGCCGTCCACGTCGTCCCGAGGTCGACGCCCAGGCGGTACCCGGTGTCCCTCATCGTTCCTGCTCCCGTCGGTTCCATCGAGGTCGACGGTACGAACGCCCTGGTCCCGGGTCGCCGGGAGCGTTCCCGGTTCCGTTCCCGGTGTGCGCGCCCGGATGGCCGGGCCCGGACGCGCGCAGGTGTGGCACCGCCGGCTGGTCGGGGTGGTGGGGGTCGTCCGCGTCGTGGCCGTCGTCGTCGTTGCGGCCGGCGCCGGGGCCGGCGCCGCGGCCGTGGCCGGTCGCACCGAGGGCGAGGCCGTCGAGGCGCGGCGGGGCCGGCTGGTCGTCGAGGCCGGCGAGCAGGGCGCGCTGGTCGGCGGTGAGCGCCGCCACCGCACCGGCCCGGTCGGCCCAGGGCTCGGGGGTGCCGCCGAGGTCGCCGGTGTCGCCGGGAAGCTCGGCCTCGACGCCGTGCCACCAGCGCTGCGTCCGCCGGGTCACGACGCCACCCGCTCGGGCCCGGCGCCGTGCACGACGACGGCCAGCTCGGTCCGGGACCGCAGGCCCAGCTTCCGGTAGATGTTCTGCAGGTGGAAGTCGACGGTCTTGACGCTCAGGAAGAGCGTCGCGGCCGCCTCCTGGTTGGTGCGGCCCTCGGCCACCGCCAGCGCCACCCGGTGCTCGGCGGGGCTGAGCCGGGCGGCCAGCGACGACGTCGCCGGCACCCGGCGCTCCAGGCGGGCCAGCCGCGGCTCCCACGCCTGCACGCCACAGGCGGACCAGCGGCTCCTGGCCTCCTGGGCGGCGGCCGCCGCGCCCTCGTCGTCGCCCGACCGCCGGGCCAGCTCGGCCCGCGCCAGGACGACCGCCGCCGCCTCGAGCGGCAGCCCGGCCGCCTCGGCGCGCGCCAGGGCGGCGTCGAGGTCGGTGCGGGCACCGAGGCTGCCCGCGGCGCGCAGGGCGCGGACGGCCACCACCGGGGTCGGGTGCCCGGCGTAGCTCCGCCGGGCCGCGGCGGCGTGGGTGGCCGCCTCGGTGGGGCGGTCGGCGGCGGTCGCCGTCACCAGGTCGGCGATCGCCAGGTGGGGGAGCACCCGGGTGGCGGCCCGGAGGTGCTCGACCGCCGTGCGGTCGTCGCCGGCGGCGAGGGCGATCCGGCCCCGCACCCACCCGGCCCGGGCCCGCAGCCGGCCGAGGCCCAGCTCGGCGGCGCGGGCGGCGACGGCGTCGGCCCGGGCGGCCGCGTCGTCGGGGCGCCCCAGCAGCAGCTCGACCTCGGCCAGCGCCAGGTCGAGCCGGGTGCGGGTCGGGCCGGCGCCGTCGCGCCGCAGGGCGTCGAGGCGGAGGAGCTGGTCGTGCGCGTCGGCCACGCGACCGGCGTGGAGGGTGGCGAGGGCCCGGCTGACCGCCAGGTCGAGGCCCCCACCGCCCACGGCCACGACCGACCAGGCGGCCGCGCCCGGCCCGGGGTCGACGCGCCGCCCACCGTCGGCCGCCGCCTCGGCGGCGACCAGCGCGGCCCGCTCGGCGACCGGATCGGTCGCCGGGACGGCGAGGTCGTCGGGGTTCCCGGGGCCGGTGCCGGTGGCGGTGCCGGTGTCGCCGTCCGGCTCGTCGGGCCCGAGCGGCTCGCCCGCGGCCGCCAGGACCGCCCGGGCCAGGCGCGCCGCGGGGGTCGCGTCGCCGGCCAGCGTGCGGGCCAGGGCGACGGCGTCGTCGACCGCGCCCGCCGCCAGCATCTCGTCGGCCAGCACCGCGGCGGTGGCGGCCCGCTCGGCCGCGTCGCCCGCCACCGCGTCGAGCGCCCCGCCCACGAACGTCAGCACCTCGGGCGCCGGGCGCACGCCCCGGAAGGCGCCCGCGGCGACCGCCACGCTCTCGCCGGTGGCGGGCAGCGCGGTCAGGGCCTCGGCCACCCGGGCGGCGGCCCGGCCCTCGCCGGCCTCCGCCCAGGCGCGGGTGGCGCCCACCAGCAGGTCGCGGCGCTGGTCGGGCCCGGGGGCCAGGGCGGCGGCGCACTCCAGGGTGCGGGCGGCCGACGCCGGGCCGCCCCGGCGGGCCACGTCACCGGCGACCAGCGCCAGCGACGCGGCCACCTCGGCGTCGGGCCGGTCGGCCGCCGCCACCTGCTGCCAGGCCCGGGACGGGCCCTGGTGCGGGGCGGCCAGCACGGCCGCCAGCGCGCGGTGCGCCGCCCGCCGGCTGGCCGCCCCGATCTGGTGGTACGCCACCGGGCGGAGCAGCGGGTGGGTGAAGCGGATCGTGGCGCCGTCGGTGGCGACCAGCCCGGCCGCCTCGGCCTCGGCCAGCCCGCCCGGCGGCTCGCCCAGGTGGGCCAGGGCGTCGGCGACCACGGCCAGCTCGCCGGTGTCGTCGGCGGCGAGGAGGGCCAGCGCGTTGCGGGCCGTCCCGCCCAGCCGCTCGATGCGGCGGGCGAAGGCGTTGCCGATCACCCCGCCCAGCCGGGGGACCACCGGCATCGGCGCCGCTCCCGACCGCTGGGCGGGGTCCAGCGACGCCGCCAGCTCGCGGCCGGCCAGCGGGTTCCCGTCGGCCAGCTCGACGCAGCGCCGCAGCGGCTCCGGGGCCAGCGGGACCGTGGCGCCGATCACCCGGGCGATCTCGTCGTCGCCCAGCTCCTCCAGGAGGATCGTCTCGGGCCCGAGGTCGTCGAAGGCCGTGGGGGCGTAGCGCTCGGTCGCCACCACCACGGCCACCGCGTCGGCCTGGAAGCGGCCGGCGGCGAAGGCCAGCACGTCGGCGCTGGCCTGGTCGAGCAGGTGGGCGTCGTCGACCAGCAGCACCAGCGGGCCCTCGGCCGCCAGGGCGCTGAGCGTGCGCAGGGTCGCCACCCGCACGGCGACCGGGTCGGCGCGGCGGCCGTCGAGGGCCAGCGCGGCCCGCAGCGCCGGGGCCAGGTCGCCGGCCAGGTCGTCCAGCCGGTCCTCGACCGGGCGCAGGAGCGTCAGCAGCGACGCGAAGCCCAGCTCGGCGTCGGCGGCGCGGCCGAGCGTGGAGAGCACGGTGTGCGAGCCGCGGAGCGGGCCGGTGCGCAGGGCGTCCAGCAGGGTGGTCTTGCCCAGCCCGTAGGCGCCGACGACGGCCACCACGGTGGCCTGGCCGCCGGCCGCCCGGGCGACCGCCGCCCGGAGCCGGGCCAGCTCGGCGTCGCGGCCGACGAGCCCGGCCGGCCGTCCGCTGCCGGCCGGGTGGGCCGCCCGGGCGGCCGCGGTCGCCGTGGTCGCCGTGGCCGCCGTCGGGTCGGCCGTGGTCGCCGCCGCGGCCACCGGGGTGGCGCGCGTGGGGAGGGAGGGGGTGCGGCGGGCCCGCCGGGGTGCCGCCGCGGTCGACGTCTCGATCATGTCCTCGTCCGCCATGTCTCGTGTCCCGCCGGTGCCGCTCAGGTGGGCAGGTCGACGCAGTTGCCGCTGCCCTGCTCCACGCCGTGGCCCGCGTCGGCGACCAGCACGCACAGCTGCCGGGCGCCCAGCTCGTCGGCCTCGGCGACGGTCGCCGCGTCGAACCGCAGCTCGCCCCCGCCGAGCGCCCGGTCCCACACGGTCCAGCGGCCGGGGGTGGGGCTGTTGGTGCCGGCGTGCTCGGGCGGGGTGGTGTCGAAGAAGAAGTGGACGTGGTGGTCCTCGGGCGTGCCTCGCTGCGCGTCCACGATCACCGGGTCGAAGTCCTCGACCTCGTAGGT
>DATCLV010000015.1:0-12973 GCA_036563745.1 Acidimicrobiales bacterium
GGGTAGGACGTTCCGGGGCGGGCGGGTGGTTCCCGACGGGGTTCCCGGGGGAGCTCCCGACGGCGCCGAGGTGACGGGCGAGCTGGGCGCGCCCCCGGGCGATGCGTGACCGCACCGTGCCCGGCGGGAGGCCGAGCAGCGCGGCGATGTCGCTGTACTCGAGGTCGCAGAGGTCGCGGAGGACGACGGCGGCGCGGAAGTCGTCGGGCAGGCGGGCGAGGGCCTGGTCGAGGTCGAGCCGCTCGACGACGTGGTCGGGCAGCGGGCCGGGGTCGGGCACCGTGGCCGAGGCGCCGTCGACCTGGGTCTCCTGGGGGACGGGTCGCCGCGCCCGCCGCCGCAGCTCGTCGAGGCAGGCGTTGGTGGCGACCCGGTACGACCAGGTGGTGAAGGCGGCGCGCCCGTCGAAGGACCGGAGCCCGCGGGCGACGGCGATGAGCGCCTCCTGGGTGGCGTCCTCGGCGTCGGCGGGGTTGCCGGCGAGCCGGCGGCACAGCGCCCAGATGCGGTCGTAGTGGCGGCGGAGCAGCGCGTCGAGCGCGCCCCGGTCGCCCGCCTGGGCGGCGGCGATCAGCGTCGCGTCGTCGGGACCACCGGGGGGACCACCCACCATGCCGTCACCAGAGCCCGGGCCAGGGTCACCGGGGGACCGGCGTCACCCCAGCACCCGGATGTTGCCGATCTCCATGATGTGGTAGCCGGCCCACTCGCCGCTGGTCAGCTCCTGGTTGCCGACCACCGTGAACCACAGGAGCACGGCGTTGCCCTTGGTGCCCTCGGGCAGGTCGACGGTGACCGTCCCGGACGGCTGGTTCTCGACGTGGGCGACCGGGGTGCCCCAGGCACCGAGGGCCGCCTCGCCGTCGCCGTTGAACTCGGCCCGGGGGTCGGTGGGCGGGTCGTCGGTGACGTAGACGTCCATCGTCCAGCCCTCGCTCCGGGTGGTGAGCTCGACCTGGCGGAGATCGCCGGGGTCGCCGAGGATGACGAAGAGGCCGACGCCGGGCTTGCCCTGCCACGGCGACTCGGGCTTCCCGTAGTGCTCGGTCTGCCAGTACGACTCGGGGTCGGCGTCGTAGACGAGCTGGGCGACGTGGTCGTACTCGTCCCAGTCGCCGAGCGGGTCGAAGTCCTTGGCGCCGACGATCTGCAGCGGCCGGGGCTCGGCGGGCGTCTCCTCCTCGCCGGACGCACCGTCGTCGTCGCCGAGCAGGCTGCCGGAGCGGCTGATGAGGACGGCGGCGATGACGATGGAGATCGCCGCCAGGATCGCGAGCAGGACGGGCACCACCCAGTTGCGCTCGTTGTCGCGGTAGCGCACCTGGGTCGTGTACTCGTGCCGGTAGCCGCCGGACGGGAGGTGGCCGAGACCCGGGCGGCCCGCGACCCCGACGCCAGGGCCGACGCCGGGAGCGCCGGGGACGGGTCGGCCGGCCCCGGTCGGCGGCATGCCGCCGTGGGGGGCGCCCACCGGGACGACGGACGTGGCGCCGGTGTCGACCGCGGAGGGGGCGTCGGTGGCGCCGGCCTCGACCAGCGCGGCCCGCGCGTGGGTGGCGGTGGGGTAGCGCCGGTCGGGCTCGCGCTCGAGCAGCGTCATCGTGACGGCCTCGAGCTCGGGCGGGATCGACGCGCGGATGAGGCGGGGGCGCCGCGGCTCCTGGTGGAGCCGGGCCAGCGCCGTGGCCGACGAGGTGTCGCCCTCGAACGGCACGCGCCCGCACAGCATCTCGTAGAGGACGACGCCGAGGCTGTAGAGGTCGGTGCGGCCGTCGACGGCGGCGCCCTCGACCTGCTCGGGCGCGAGGTACTTCGCGGTCCCGATGAAGGAGCCCTCCTGGGTGAGGTCGGCGGACTCCTCGGCGGCCTTGGCGATGCCGAAGTCGCCGACCTTCACGCGCCCGTCCTCGGACAGGAGGATGTTGGCGGGCTTGATGTCGCGGTGGACGAGCCCGGCGGCGTGGGCGACGTCGAGCGCGCCCGCGACCTGCGCGGCGATGTTGGCGGCGGTCCACGGGTCGAGCGCGCCGGCGTCGAGCCGCTGGCGCAGCGTCTGGCCCTGGACCAGCTCCATGACGATGGCCTGCACGCCGTTGTCGCTGCAGGTGTCGTACACGCTGACGATCGCGGGGTGCGACAGCTTGGCGACCGCGATGGCCTCCTGCCGGAAGCGCGCGACGAACGTCTCGTCGGCGGCCAGGTGCGGGTGGAGGATCTTGACCGCGATGGACCGACGGAGCACCTCGTCGGTGCCCCGCCACACCTGGGCCATGCCGCCCGATGCCAGCTGCTCGTCCAGTCGGTACCGACCGTTGAGCACCGTGCCGGAGGCCACGCTGGCTGCGGGCGACGAACCGGTAGGAGGAGGCGTTACGGCCACGGTGTGCCCACCCTAGTTGGGTCCTCCCCCCGAGAGGGTCAGCGCGGCGATGATCAGCCCTCGTTCACGCCGGGTCGATCCACGTGGCACCCAGCATCCGGGGGCCGCCGTGCGTGCCGACGACGGGACCGATGGTCGTGACCGGGATCGAGTCGCGGTCGTAGCGGGGCGACAGGAGCTCGACGAGGTCGTCGATGTCCGGCGCCATGCTGTGGATCAGCACGAGGTCCTCGACCTGCGGCCGCTCGAACACCTGGTCGCGCACCCACTCGAGCGCCTTGCGGCGGGTGCGGGCCCGGCCGGCGGGGCCGACGACGCCGTCCTCGAAGCTGATGAGCGGCTTGATCGACAGCAGCGAGCCGATGATGGCCTGGGCACCGCCGACGCGCCCGCCCTTCTTGAGGTTCTCGAGCGTGTCGAGGGTGCCGGCGATGCGGCTCCGCGCCGCCAGCTCGGTCACGTGGGCGGCGATGTCGTCGGCGCTCTTGCCGTCGGCGGCGGCCCGAGCGGCGTGCTTGACGAGCGTGCCGAGCCCGGCGGTGACCGACAGCGAGTCGACGACCTTCACCGGCAGGTCGTCGGCGACGGCCTTGGCGGCGTTCTCGGCGGCCTGCATGGTGGCCGACAGCTTCGACGAGATCGTGATGCAGACGACGGCGTCCGCGCCGGCCTCGGCCTGGCGGCGGTAGGCCTGCTCGAAGGCGCCGACCGAGGGGGCGGCGGTCTCGGGCAGCGTCGAGCTGTTCGCCATGCGCTCGTAGAAGTCCTCGACGGTGAGCTCGACGCGGTCGGTGAACTCGTCCGATCCGAAGCGGATCGACAGCGGGACGACCTCGACGCCCAGCTCCTCGACCACGGCGGCGTCGAGGTCGCTCGACGAATCGGTGACGATGCGGACCGGCATGGGCGGCGACCTTACATTGTCGCCGCCGGACGATCCCGGCCCGGATCGACCCGCCCGGGCCGCGTGATCCCGTCGGCACCCCGCGCCGACAGGGGTCAGGGGTCAGGGGCCAGGCGTCAGGCCCCGGGTTGACCGACCAGCCGCTGCGAGCGCTTCGCCGTCCGCCAGTGGCGGGCCCACCACACGAGCAGGAACAGCCCGGCGCCCACCGACAGGAACACGCCCACGCCCGACACCGCGGTCGACCGGATGGTGAAGGTGGTGTGGTCGAGCTCGATCGCCTCGTCGGGGCTGGTGATGGTGATGTCGAGGGGGAAGGCGCCCGACGCCCGGGTGCGGACGTCGAGGTCGAGCCGCGTGGGGCCGGGGGGCAGCTCCTCGTCGCGGACGGTGCCGCCGGGGAACTCGAGCTGGTTGCTGTCGAGGTGCACCCGCACCGACACCGGCCCGCCCGTGTCGTTGGTGATCGTGAGCGGGATCGTCCCCTCGCGGGCGGTGAGGGTGATCTGGAACTCCTCGGGGGCTGACACCTTGGCGGCGACGTCGGCGGCGGCCACGTCGACCCGGTCGATGTAGGCCCGCCGCTGGCCCTGCGGGGTGTCGGCGCCGAGCGCCACCAGCAGCGAGCGCTGGAGCGACGACACCAGCAGGCTGTCGGACACGGTCTGGGCCAGCCCGGGCACGAGGGCCTGGGCCCGGCCGAGGGGCTCGACGAGCGGGCGGAGGTCGTCGTGGTCGCCGGACGCCGCCAGCTCGACCTCGGGCAGGCCCTCGTCGTCGTCGCCCGGCGGGACCGTGTCGAACAGCTCCTTGGCGGTGACGACCCGGCTGACCCCCGACACGCCGAGCCCGGCGAGCGCGGTGCTGACGGTGTCGACGTCGATGGGTGCCAGCTCGGGGAGGCGGACGAGGACCCCGCGCTCCACCGACGGCCGGCTGAGCCACACCAGCGCCAGCTCGGCCAGGAACCGCTGGGCGGTGAGGGCGCCGTCGGTGCCGGTGAGGCGCTCGGCGAGGACCTCGTCGGCGACGAACCCGGTGGGGCCGCCCTCGCGCACCTCGATCGGCTCGGTGGGGATCTCCTCGGCGTCGTAGCCCTCGACCTCGGCGACCGCGCTCGGGGGCAGGACGACGTAGGGGGCCTGGATCTGGCGGAGCGCGTCGACGCCGCCGCCACCGAGGGACGGTCCGCTGAGCCAGATGCCGCCCTGCGGCTCGGTGCCGAACCGGGTGCGGATGACCTGGGCGCCGGAGTCGGCCTGGGACGGCACCTGGGTGACGAGGTTGGCGGCGGCGAGGGCGTCGAGGTCGAGGTCGACGTAGGGGCGGGCGAGCGGGGTGCGGCCGCCGAGGGCGACGTGGAGGCGGTCGAGGAGGTCGGTGCTCTGCTCGTCGGCGTCGGGGGCGCCGAGGGCGTCGAGCGTCTCGGGGGAGGGGGCGACGGTGAGCGGCAGGCGGCTGCGGCGCAGCACCTCGACCCGGGCCTCGACCGCGGCGCGGGTCTCGGCGTCGACCAGCACCGTGCCGTCGGGGCGGAGGCCGTGGTTGCCGCCGATCTCCATCACGAACGCGACCGACAGGGGCGGGAAGCCGTTGCCCTCGTCGGGCAGCACCACGAGGTAGGTGACGAGCTCGGCGAGCGTGGTGCCGTCGGCGCTGACGACGAGGAGGCGGAGCGGGTAGACGCCGTAGTCGTCGAGGCCGGCGTCGGCGGCCATGTCGTAGGCGACCTCGACGCCGCCCTGCGGGGACGGGGTGAGCGAGGTGACCGGCACGGGGTCGAGGGTGCGGCTCGGCGAGCCGAGCTCGTCGTCGACGGTCTCGGCGAACGCGCCGCGGGAGCGGACGGCGCGGTGGCGCTCGACCTCGAGGACGGCGTCGGGCGGCGCGCCCTCGATCGCCAGCCGGAGGACGGCGAGGTCGCCCCGGTGGTGGAAGGGCTGCTGCTCCAGCAGCTCGATGGTGGTGGCCTGCGCGGCGGGGACGGCCGGGCCGGCCGGCGAGCCGGGCGACGCGGGCGACGCGGCCCCGGGCGTGGCGTCGCCGAGGACCCCGCCCGCGACCAGCGCCACCACGGCCAGAGCCGCCAGCGGTGCCCGAGCGGCCCGACCCGCTCGGCCTCGTCGCGTCGCCATCAGCCGTCGACGGTACCGACTGCCTGGGAGGCGGGGCGCGCGGCGTCGAGGTCGAGCCGCAGCACGGCCAGGCCCGAGGGCTGCATCTGGAACCCGGCCCGCAGGTAGAGGTTGCGGGAGCGCTCGTTGCTCTCCTGGGTGTTGACGAGCGCGTCGCGGGCGCCCCAGCGGGCCAGCCAGTGGAGCCCGTCGAGGAGCAGGGCGCGGCCGTAGCCGTGGCCCTCGTGGTCGGGGTGGACGGCGAGCCGCTGCACGTAGCCGCGCGACGCGGTGCGCCCGCAGACGGCGTAGGCGACGACGTCACCGTCGGGGCCGTCGATCACCCGCAGGCGCGACGACCGGGTGGCGGCCAGCGCCTCGGCCAGCGCGATCTCGTCCATCTGCCAGAACGGCAGGAACGCGGCGCGGTCGACGGCGAGGGCCGCCTCGTGGTCGCGCCGCCGGGCGCGCCGCGTGGGGATGGGCGGCATCGGCGGCAGCGGGTCGAGGCGGTGGTGCAGGAGGTAGAGGCGTTCGACCACCTCGAACCCGGCCTCGAGGAACACCTGCTGGTCGGGCGGGGCCAGCGCCGCGGTGACGACCGCCTCCACCCCGCGCTCGCGCAGGCCGTCGAGGATGCGGGCCAGCGCGGCGGGCGAGAGCGGCCGGCGCCGGGTGGCGGTGAGGGCGAGGTGGACGTGGCGCGGCCGCGCCTGCCAGGGGGTGAGGCGGACCCCGTCGGCCGAGGCCAGGGGGGCCGGCGCCCGCAGCGCGCTCACGTTGCTCGCTCCCGGGGTCGCCGCGTCGTTGCGGGCCCGTCGACCACATGCATCGGTCCGAGCGTACGCAAAGCGGCGGGACCGGGACAGCGTCGCGCCCGCGGACGGGGAGTAGCGCGCCGGCCGCCGGTAGGGTCGGTCGCGTGACCGTGCTGTTCGTCACCCACGCCGCCTACCTCGACCACGACCCCGGTCGGGGCCACCCCGAGCGGCCCCAGCGGCTGACGGCGGTGGAGGCCGGCGTGGTCGACGCCGGGCTCGAGGGCGAGGTGGTGTTCGCCCCGCCCCGGGAGGCGACGCCGGCCGAGATCGAGCGCGTGCACGCACCCGCGTACGTGGCGGCGCTGGAGCGGTTCTGCCGGGCCGGGGGCGGGCAGCTCGACCTCGACACCGCGGTCGCGCCGGGTTCGTGGGAGGCGGCGCTGATGGCCGCCGGCGCGGGCCTGGAGGCGGCCGACCGGCTGCGGGCCGGCGACGCGGACGCGGCGTTCTGCGCGGTCCGCCCGCCGGGGCACCACGCCCTGCCGACCCGGGCGATGGGCTTCTGCCTCTTCAACAACGTGGCGGTGACCGCCGCGGCGCTGGCCGACGCCGGGGAGCGGGTGCTGATCGTCGACATCGACGCCCACCACGGCAACGGCACCCAGGACATGTTCTACGACGACCCGCGCGTCGCCTACGTGTCGTTCCACCAGAACCCGCTGTGGCCGGGCACCGGGCAGCTCACCGAGACCGGCACCGGCGAGGGACGTGGCCGCAACCTCAACGTGCCCCTGCCGCCGGGCGCCACCGGCAACCTGTACCGCCGGGGGATCGAGGACCTGGTGGCGCCGCTGGCGGCGACGCTGCGGCCCACGTGGCTGATCGTGTCGGCGGGCTTCGACGGGCACCGCAACGACCCGCTCACCGACCTCGGCCTGTCGGCCGGCGACTTCGGCGACATCGTCGCCGATCTCCTGGAGCTGGTGCCGCCGGGCCGGCGGCTGGTGTTCCTGGAGGGCGGCTACGACCTCGACGCGCTCCGGGCGGGGACGGCGGCGACGATGTCGGCGCTGGTCGGCGAGCGCGTGCACCCGGAGCGGCCGACCGCGGGCGGCCCGGGCGAGGAGGTGCTGCTGGCCGCGGCCCGCGTCCAGCGGCGGGCGTTCGAGGGCGACGGCGCGACGACCGGCGGCACGGCGAACGGCGGCACGCCCGGCGAAGCCGACGGCGACGCGGCCGGCGACCCCGCCGTCCGGGCCCGGTAGCCGCCGCCCGCCGCCGGGCGCCCGCGACCGTCGCCGGGCGTGCGACCGGGCGCGGTCGGCGAGCGGAGACGGATATGGCGTGCCAGGGAGTCGAAACGACACCACTACCCTGGACGGTCGTGATCCCCGAGCGGCTGCAGCCGATTCTCGACGAGGTCCGGCCGCTCGCCGAGCGGTTCGAGGCCGCAGGCCACCGCATCTACCTGGTGGGTGGGATCGTCCGCGACCTCATGCTGGGGCGCCCCACCCACGACGCCGACCTCGACCTCACCACCGACGCCCGCCCGGGCGAGGTGAAGGCGATCCTCGGCGGGTGGGCCGACGCCGTGTGGAGCCAGGGCCAGGCCTTCGGCACCATCGGCGCCCGCAAGGGGTCGACGAGCTTCGAGGTCACGACGCACCGGGCCGAGGCGTACCGGAGCGACTCGCGCAAGCCCCGGGTCGAGTACGCGAACGACGTCGAGGTCGACCTCTCGCGCCGCGACTTCACCGTCAACGCCATGGCGCTGCGCGTGCCCGAGGTCGAGTTGATCGACCCCTACGGCGGCCTGGAGGACCTGGCCGCGATGCGCCTGCGCACCCCGCTCGACCCGGCGGTGTCGTTCAGCGACGACCCGCTGCGGATGCTGCGGGCCGCCCGGTTCATCGCCGGCTACGGCCTGAAGCCCGACGACGCGCTCGTCGACGCGGTCGAGCGGCTCCGGGGCCGCATGGAGATCGTGTCGCCGGAGCGGATCCAGGGCGAGCTGTCGAAGCTGCTGGTGGTCGACGACCCGTCCGACGGCCTGTGGTTCCTGGCCGACACCAGGCTCTCCGACGAGTTCCTGCCCGAGCTGCGGGCGATGCGGGTCGAGCAGGATCCGATCCACCGCCACAAGGACGTGCTGGCCCACACCATCGCGGTGGTCGCGAAGACGCGGCCCCGGCTGGTGGTGCGCCTGGCCGCGCTCCTGCACGACATCGGCAAGCCGAAGACCCGGTCGATCGGGCCGAAGGGCGTGAGCTTCCACCACCACGAGGTGGTCGGGGCCCGGATGGCGCGCGACCGGCTGCGCGCCCTGCGGTTCCCCAACGAGATCGTCGACGACGTGAGCCGCCTGGTGTTCCTGCACCTGCGGTTCCACGGCTACCAGGACGACGTGTGGTCGGACGCGGCCGTGCGGCGCTACGCCCGCGACGCCGGCCACCTGCTCGACGAGCTCAACGAGCTGACCCGGTGCGACTGCACCACCCGCAACGAGCGCAAGGCCCGGATGCTGGCGCGGCGCATGGACGCGCTGGAGGCCCGCATCGCCGACCTGCGCCAGCGCGAGGAGCTGGCGTCGATCCGGCCGGACATCGACGGCAACCGGGTCATGCAGCTGCTCGGCATCGGGCCCGGCCGGACCGTCGGCGAGGCGTTGCACATGCTGCTGGAGGCCCGCCTGGAGGAGGGCCCGCTCGGGAAGGAGGAGGCGGAGCGCCGCCTCCTGCAGTGGTGGGAGGAGCGCAACCGTGCGACCACCGCGTCGTGATCGTCGCCGGACGTGCCGGGCGAACGGCCTGGTGCGGGCCGTGACGGTGTGACGACGAAGCGTGCGAGGCCCCAGCGCGAGCGGAGGCGCGCCCAGCGTGCAAGACTCGACCCCGGCGACATGGCACCAGACCCGATGGTCACCTTGGCCGGCTCGGTCGACGAACCGGAGGGCCGCGGCCTCGTGACGGAGGCGGCGCCCAACCCCGCGCCCGCGCCCGCAGTGCTGCTGCGGTGGGACGCTGCCGGCAGCTGCACGGGGGTGGAGGCGGCGGTGCGCGACACGTCCGACGCGGCGCCCATCGTCGACGACCTGCTGGGCGACGGCTGGCTCGATCTGCTGGCGCCCGACGACCGCCCACGGGCCCAGGGCTTGTTGCGCCGTGTCCTCGACGCGAGCACGGGTGCGGGTGCCGGTGCCGGCATGGGCGACGCCGCGGACGACGCCGAAGGCGAGGTCGACGACGACGCCGGCAAGGACGACGCGGGCAAGGTCGAGGTCAACGGCGCGGGCGACGGCAGCGGCGACGCGGCCGGCGCCGGTCCCGCCGGCCCCCGCGGCCGCGGCAGCCACGGCGTGGAGGACGCCGTGCGGCTGGCCGACGGCGAGGGCTGGGCGGTCCTGCGCGTCCACCGCTGCGAGGACGGCGGCGCCAGCGGTGTGCTGGTCGACGCCACCCGCTCCTACGGCGCCACCGTGCGCCTGGCCCGCCTGGTCGAGAACCTCAACCAGCTGCGCCGCGAGGACGACATCGTCCGGGCGATCCTCAGCGAGGGCGTGTCCCTGCTGGGCGGCCGGGCGGCCACCATCCACGTGCTCGACGACGCCTGCAGCGAGCTGGTGATGGTCGGCTCGGTCGGCGTCTCACCGGAGCTGCTGCACGAGGACTTCGGGCGGCTCCCGATCGACGCGCCGCTGCCGGCGATCGACGCGATGCGCAGCGGCGAGCCGGTGTTCATCCGCACGCACGAGGAGCGCGTCGAGCGCTACCCGGTGCTGGCCGACACCCGGATCGACTGGGAGCCGGGGCTCGTCGTGGTGCCGATGTACCGGGCCACCGGCGAGCCGTTCGGCGTGTTCGGTGTGGGGTTCCCCTCGACCGACGCGATCGACCAGCTCAACGAGAGCTTCCTCGTCGAGGTGGCGGCGCAGTGCGCGCTGGCGCTCGACCGGTCGCGGTCGGCCTCGATCGCCGAGCGCAACCAGGAGCAGCTCGCCTTCCTCGACGCGCTCAGCGGGGCGCTGAGCCGCAGCCTCGACGTCGAGACCGCGCTCACCCACCTGGCCGAGCTGACCGTGCCGCGCCTGGCCGACTGGTGCGCGGTCCGGGTGGTGGAGTCGTCGCCGATCCCGTCGCCGGCCATCGGCGTCGCCCATCGCGACCCGACGAAGGTGGCGCTGCTCAACCAGCTGACCGAGCGGCTGCCGCGCGACCTGGTCGTGCAGGCCGACCTGGGCGAGGCGTTCCGGGCGGCCCGCCCCTTCGTCAGCGACACGAACGACCCCGCCGAGCTGGCCCGCCGGATGGGCGACCCGCGCATCGGCGACGCCCTGGGCTCGATCGGCGCCCAGGACGTGGTGATCTTCCCGCTGTACGCCCGCGGCCGGCTGATCGGCGCGCTGGGCTTCGGCAACGGCCCGAACCGGCCGATGCGCACCGACGAGTTCGACCTGGCCCACGCGGTGGCCGTGCGGGCCGCGGTGCTGGTCGACAACGCCCGCATGTTCGCCGAGCGGTCGGAGGTCGCCCGGGCGCTGCAGGACAGCCTGCTCCCGGGCGTGCTGCCCGACGTCCCCGGCGTGGAGCTGGGCGCCCGCTACCGCCCGGCCGGCCACGGCCTCGACGTGGGCGGCGACTTCTACGACGCCTTCCAGGCCGACGAGAACTGGTGGGTGTTCGCGGTCGGCGACGTGTGCGGCCACGGGGTTGAGGCGGCCTCGCTCACCGGCCTGGCCCGCCACACGATCCGGTCGGCGGCGATGAGCGGCGTGATGCCGTCGGCGGTGCTGGGCCACCTCAACCGGATGCTCCTGCAGCACACCACCGAGGAGGCGGCCCGTCACGAGAGCGACGTGCCGATGACGCCCCGGTTCTGCACGGTGCTGGTCGGGGCGGTGCAGCCGACGCCCGACGGCGTCGACATCATCGTGTGCTCGGCGGGCCACCCGCTGCCGCTGGTGCGGCGGGCCACCGACAAGGTCGTCCCGGTGGGCGTGCCCGGCACGCTGCTGGGCGTGACCGACGACGTGACCCTCACCGACACGGTGGTGCACCTGGCGCCGGGCGAGTCGCTGGTCTGCTACACGGACGGGCTCACCGACCGGCGGTCGGGGCGCCGCACGTTCGGCGAGGAGGGCATCGTCACCGCGATGCTGCGGAGCCGGACGGCGTCGGCGTCGGAGATGGCCGAGCAGGTGGAGGCCGACGCCGTGGCGTTCGTCGAGTTCGAGCCCAACGACGACATGGCGGTGCTGGTGCTGAAGGCGCTGCCGGGCGGGCGTTCGGGCGGGCGCTGACCGCCCCCTGGTCGCCGCGCCGATCACCGCGCCGGTCGCCGCTCCCGGGCGGTAGCTTCTCCACGCGTATGGCGGGGTTGCGGGTCGCGACCTGGAACTGTCAGCACGGGCGCCCTCTGCCCGATCGCCTCGGCGACGCGGTGGCGGCGCTCGACGTCGACGTCCTCGCGATGCAGGAGGTGGACCGCGGGTCGCGCCGCACGGAGGGCCGTGACCTGGCGGCGCTGGCCCAGGAGAGCTTCGGCGGGGCGCTGGAGTGGGCGGGCGCGCTGACGCTGGACGGCGGCGGCGAGTACGGCAACGCGCTGCTGGTGCGGGGCGAGCTGCGGAACGCCGAGGTGGTGCGCCTGCCGGGGCCGCGGCGCGGTCGGGCCCGCGAGCCGCGGGTGGCGCTGGTGGCCGACGTGCTGCCCGACGACGAGCGGGCCACCGGCCGGTGGTGGACGGTGGCGGTGACGCACCTGACCACCGACCGCCGGGCCGCGACGGCGCAGCTGGTGGCGCTGCTCGACGCGCTGCGCGCCCGGCCGGCGCCGCGGGTGCTGCTCGGCGACCTCAACATGGAGCCCGTGCACCTGCTGCCGATCCTGACGGCGGAGGGCTACCGCCTGGCGGTCGGGCCGCTGACCCATCCGGCGCACCGGCCCCGCCGCCAGATCGACCACGTGGCCGTGGCCGGGCGGGACTGCACGGTGACGGTGGTGGGCACGCTGGAGCTGCCGGTGGGCGACCACCGGGCGCTGATCGCCGATCTCCACTGCCCGGACCTCCGCCACGGGAAGGTCGCCCGGCGCCTCGGTGCGACGCCCGCGGACGGCGCCGCGGCCGCCGGATCGGGCCCGTCGGGTGCGACCCGGGCCGACCACGGCGCCTCGGCGACGCCGAGCCTCTAACCTTCGTCCCCATGGACCTGCGGCCGGAGAGGATCCGGGGCTCGAGTGGCACCGGCGTGGTGGACTACCGCCTCGCCCGGCAGCAGGTCGTGCAGCAGTTCCGCAAGGGCCGGCTGTCGCAGCACGACATCTGCGACGCCCACCCGGAGCTCCAGCGGGCGGCCAAGGGGGCGAGCCAGCCGACCTCCGAGCTGTGCCCGATCTGCGAGGACGAGAACGTCGTCCTCGTGACCTACGCGTTCGGTCCCCGGCTGCCACCCAGCGGCAGCTGCGTCGCCAACGCGCGCGACATGGCGAAGCTGTCGCGGGGCAAGGCCACGGTGGCCTGCTACGTCGTCGAGGTGTGCCCGGGCTGCGCCTGGAACCACCTGACCCGCGTGTTCCACGTCGGCGGCTGATCCCTCGACGCCAGGGGTCGCCGCCATCGCCGGGCCCGACCCGGAACGAGCCCCGATCGCCGACCGCCGCGCGGGCGCGCCGACACAGGCCCGAAGGGAACCGCGGGCCTTGAACGAGTACCCTCCTGGTCTCGTCATGGAACGCTACGAGCGCCCCGACAGGCCGACTCGACCCGCGCAACGCTCGACGCCACGACCCACGAGCTCCCGACCGGGCGGTCCGAACC
>DATCLV010000034.1:0-3889 GCA_036563745.1 Acidimicrobiales bacterium
GTGTCGGGGACCACCCGTCAGCCTCCTAGTCCTTTGCCTGCTGCGGCCGCTCGCGAGGCGGAGGCGGGTCGCCCTTCGCTGGAGGCGGATTGCCTCCTGTGCCGACATCGCGCTGCCCGCGAGTGATCTCGTCCGCCGGACGCTGAGCCCTGTCATGGCCCGGCTGACCGCCCCTGTCCTGCCCAGGCTGACCGCCCCTGTCCTTCGCCACCGCACGCCTCCTAGACGCAGATCCGAGGACAGGCTACGGCCCGACACGGGGCGTCGAGAGGCGACACGCCGGTGCCTTCGTGCCCACTCCCGTACCCAGGATCTCGTTGCTGTCAATGCCCGCCGTGCGTTTCCGCAGGTAGATCAGGTGGGGCGGGCGGGACTCGAACCCGCGACCGAGGGATTATGAGTCCCCTGCTCTAACCGGCTGAGCTACCGCCCCGGACCATGGTCAGCTTACCCAGGCCGGCGCCCCGGCCGGCGACCGATTACCGTCGGTGCGGGGCAAATGGGTCAGACGGGGCGTTTCCGGACCGTACGTGACTCAGAGCACCATCGCCCGGAGCGTGGCCGCGTCGACCGGGCGGGCCTGGGGGAGGGCGTCGATCGCGTCCGCCGTGCCGGTGACGTCGGCCGGCAGCAGGCTGGCGGTGCGCGACCAGCGGGGCAGCAGCCCGGCGCCGCTGACCGCCGCCAGCAGGCGCTCGCCGTCGACCCCGGCCGCCCGCAGTGCGGCGACCTCGCGGGGGTTGAGGTCGGCGGTCGAGAGGGCGTTGCCGAGGTCGGTGCCGTAGGCGACCGTGCCGCCCCGGGCGACGAACCGGCTCACGTTGTCCAGCGCCCGCGCGTAGTCGTCGCCGTAGTCGCCGCGGCCGTGCATGTCCAGCGTGCCGATCCAGCCGACCCGGCCGACCATGGCCTCGATCTCGGCGTCGGTCAGCCGGTGCGTCCACGGCGCGTGGGCGAACCAGTCGACCCCGGCCTCGAGGGCCCGCATCGGCTGCCCGGCCCCCTCGACGTGGGCCACCACCGGCCGGCCGTGGGCGTGGGCCCGGTCAACCAGCGCGCGCAGGACGTCGTCGGGCAGCACCGGCCCGGCGTCGACGTTGAGGGTGACCTTGATGACGGCTGCCCCGAGCTCGACCTGACGGTCGACGGCGGCGGCCGCCTGCTCGGCCGTGGCGACCGCGGTGACCGAGCCCGGTGGGGCCCAGGCCCGGGTGCTCGGGTAGCCGCCGGGCGCGGTGAGGAAGGTGCCGGCCCAGCGCACCTCCGGGGCTGGGGCCGGGGCCGTCGCGACCGCCGCCGTCGCGACCACGGTGGACAACGCCGGCGGGTCCCAGCCGAGGTCGAGCAGGCGGGCCAGCGCACCCCCGCCCCGGGACGCGAAGTCCGAGAGTCCGATGTGGACGTGGGCGTCGGTCAGCGGCGGGAGCAGGGTGGCGTCGACCCGGCCGACCGGCCCGTCGGGTCCGGCCGGTCCGGCCGGGACCACGGCGATGCGCTCGTCGTCGATGGAGACGAGCGCGTCGTTGACCCAGGACTCGCCGGTCCAGGCCCGGGTCACGCGGGCGTACGTCGTCATCGTTCGGCCTCCTCCGGCGCCGATGCTAGACCCACACCTGCAGCCGGCCGCACATGCCGTAGCGCCACGGCGATGCCGCGGCCCGTCGCCGGACGACCGACTCGCGCAGGTGGCTCCCGTCCCCGGCGGCGAGCGCGGCGAGGTGGGCCTGGGTAGCGGCCGCCTGGGCGGCCGCGCCGTCACGCCACCGCGCCTCCCACTCGGCCGTACGGCCGGCGACCAGCCGGGCCGCCGCCTCGTACAGGCCGCGCAGCGCGTCGGGCCCCTCGGCGCGGACCCGGTCCACAAGCGACAAATATCCCTCGATGGCCAGGTCACGCCGGGCCCGGGCCGCCGCCGCCACTGCCGCCTCGCCGGCCGACCACGGCGGCAGGGCGGCCGCACGGGCGTAGGCCTCCGGGTCGGCGAGGATCTCGGGCGGGAAGGTGAGCACCGCGTCGCCCGCCTCGGGCAGCCCGGCGTTCTGCATCACCACGAGGATCTCGAGGTCCTGCTCGTTCACCAGCCGGTGCACGGTGCCCGGGGTGAACCACACGAGGTCGCCCTCGGCCAGCTCATGGGTGGCGTAGCCCTCGCCCGACAGCGTCTGCACCGCCCCGCGCCCGCTGAGCACGACGTACCCCTCGGCCGAGGCGGTGTGCAGGTGCGGCGACCCGCCGGCCAGCCCGTCCGCCGTCGGCCAGTCGTAGACCCGCAGGCGCGTCACCCCGGTCGCCCCGGGGAAGCCGGCCAGCCCGGGAATCACGGTGTCCATCGGTCCATCGTGGAACGTCCGAGCTCGGCCCACTGCGGCGCCCGGACGCCGTCGCCGTCGGCGACCACCACGGCGTACCGCAGGTGCACCGTGTCGCCCGGTGCGACCGGCAGCTCGGTGTCGAAGAACGGCGCCGGGCAGACGGCGGCGAACGGCGTCGACCGCACGAACCAGCGCGGGCCACCGGCGTCGCCGCGGGCGAGCCGGCCGTCGCCGGAGTTGGCCGGCCAGTCGACCATGACCAGGGTGGAGGAGCGGCCGTGGCCGTCGTGGACACCGGTGAAGGCGAGCCAGGGGGCCCGCACCCCCATGAGCTCGTCACCGCCGGTCGCGCCGGGAATCCGGACGACCCCACCGGTGAACGACCGGGGGCCCCGCCAGAACAGCCCGCCGTACCCGGCGTTGGGCCGACCATGGGTCGTCGGGCTGCCGATCGGGACCGTCGCGTCGGCGAGGTTGGTGAACCGGGTGTCGAACAGCAGCACCCAGGCGTCCAGCTCGGCGTGCACGGACACCGACAGGCTCCGCTGCTCGGCGAACCACGGCTCGCCCGGTTGGGTGACCCAGGTCAGCCGCTCCCGCAGCAGGGCGGCTCCGTCCTTGACCGCGACGAGGTCGAAGGCGTCGTGGCGCATCGACCCGTTGTTGGGCCGCTGGACGTAGCCCTGGTCGCGTACCCACGTCGGGCCGCCCCAGAAGTTCGCCTCCCCCACGTTGGGCAGCGAGAGGGCCAGACCCTTGTGCCACACGTGGTCGTGCGGCCGGTAGATCGTCACCACGTCGCCGGCCAGGGTGCGCAGCGGGTGGCCGTACGGCCGCCGCGACTCCCGCTCGGGATCGTCGGGGCGGTACACGTACCGCAGCAGCGGCGTTAGTCCATAGCGGACTGTGATCGCCGTGCCGTCGTCGGTCGCGGTCACCTCGCTCATGCCGAGGCCATCCGGGGTGCGGGGACGGTGGTCGGCCACGGGGCGCCGGTGCCCTCCATCCGCTCGTAGAACGGGGACCCCGGCACGATCTCCCCCCGCCGCACCGGGCGACCGGTGAACGCCGACGCGTAGATGGCGGTGACGAGCTCCATCGTCAACCGGACGTCGGCCGGCGTGACCGGTGGCGGCTCGCCCGCCTCCAGCGCGTCGAACACGTGGGCGAACTGCGCGGTGTGGCCGCTGCGCACCCCGGTGAGCCGGGAGGTCCACAGTGCACGGACGCGCTCCTCGTGGCCGAGGACGCCGGTGATCGTCCAGTCGTCGTCGCCGTACCCGTAGAGGTGGGTGAGCTCCACCGTCGCCTCGGTGAAGTCGAAGCGCAGGTAGCTGGTCTGGCGCGGGGACACCAGGCTGTTGATCACGGTCGCCACCGCCCCGCAGTCGAAGGTGACGATCGCGCACGAGAGATCCTCGGTCGCGGTCGGCTTCGCCTGGCGGGCCGCAACCGCGACCACCTCCCGCCACGGCCCGAGGATGGCGAGCATCAGGTCCATCTGGTGGACGCCGTGGCCCAGGGTCGGCCCGCCGCCCTCGGTCTCCCATCGGCCGCGCCACGGCGCCGCGAAGTAC
>DATCLV010000038.1:0-4301 GCA_036563745.1 Acidimicrobiales bacterium
CCGGCGTTCGTGTAGAGGGTGTTGAAGATGTTGTCCATGATGCAGGCCTCGCCTGGATCACAGGTCAACGCCACCGCCGACGTCGCCGGCGCCGTGGGCGCCGGCGCGGGGGCGGCGCCGGCCGGGTTGAGGGGGACCAAACCGGCCAGCACCGCAGTCACCGCCGCGACGACCATCGACACGCGCGTGCGCTTGTGCATGTGCACCTTTCCTTCCACTCGCCTCTGGTGCCCCGCGGACGCTACGCACCCCCTGCTAGCCGCCCGCTAGCCCCGAAGGGCGACGGGTGCCGCTCCCCCGGCGGCGTGGCAGCGAGGGGTCAGCGGTGGGGCGGGGGGACGCGGGAGTGGGCAGTGACGACCTTGGTGAGGGCGGTGGTGATGACCGCCTTCTCGTGGGAGGTCAGGTGGCGCCCGAAGTGCTCGTCGATCTTGGCGAGGTACAGCGGCGCGGTGGCGCGGAACGCCTGGCGACCGGCGGCGGTGACGACGGCGAGGGTGGCGCGGCGGTCGGTGGGGTCCGGTCGGCGCTCGACCAGGCCCCGGGACTCGAGCTCGTCGACCAGCCGGCTCACCCGCGTGCGGGACAGCACCGCCCGGTCGCCCAGGTCCTGCATCCGCAGCCCCTCCGGTGCGGCCTGCAGCTCCAGCAGCACGTCGTACCAGCCCAGGGGGATCGCGTCGGCGGCGTCGAGGTCGGCCTCGATCGCCCGGACAGCCCGGTTGTGGGCCAGCAGCAGCGCCCGCCAGGCGGCGACGCCGTCGCCGGACGGGTCGGACGAGTCGGACGAGCGGGAGGACCGGGCCGCCATGACCACAGCCTAGGGGAATTATGTGCGCCCGCACGTAGTTGGAGATGTGTGCACACGCACACATCTCCAACTACGGAGGTCCCATGGACACGACCACGACCCCGACAACCCCCACCGCCCCCGTCCGCGCGGTCGGCGGCGTCGAGCTGCCGGCCCCGGGCACCTGGCAGATCGATCCCGGGCACGCCGAGGTGGCCTTCGTGGGCCGGCACTTCGGCCTGACCAGGGTCCGCGGCCGCTTCACCGGCGTCACCGGCGAGGTGGTCGTCGCGGAGGACGTCGAGCGGTCGTCGGTGACCGTCGAGATCGACATGGCCTCGGTCAGCTCGGGCGACCAGTCCCGCGACGACCACCTGCGGTCGCCCGACCTCTTCGACGTCGAGGCCCACCCGACCGCCACCTTCCGGTCGACCGGCCTGGCCACCGAGGGGGCGTCGGGCCGCCTGGCCGGTGAGCTCACGATCAAGGGCGTCACCCGGCCCGTGACCCTCGACGTCGACTACCTCGGCCACGTCCACGACCCGTGGGGCAACGACCGGGCCGTGTTCAGCGCATCCACCACGATCGACCGCGAGGACTGGGGCCTCACCTGGAACATGCTGCTCGACACCGGCGGGCTCCTGGTGTCGAAGCGGATCCGGCTCGAGATCGAGGTGGAGCTGATCCGCCAGGCCTGACCGGCCGACCCGCCGGGTCGCACCCGGCGACCGTTCTGCCGCACCGGGAGGGGGAGGAGCGCCGCACCGCCCTCCCCCTCCCCGGCGACACCGCCCTCACGGCCGGCCCCGCACGGGGGAGCGACCGGGGTGGTGGCGGACGGTCGTGATCCGGTCCGGCGACCCCTCGGGGCAGGGTCGGGACGTCGAGGTCGAGCTGGGCGGCGGCGGGGCTCGCGCCGGCGATGCCCGGCGTGGAGGGCGACCTGCTCCAGGCGGCGGTCTGGCTCGGTCAACGCCTCCCGCTCGACCGTCACCGTCGAGGCCGTCACGACCGCCGCCACCAACGGCGCCCACCATCGGGTAGGCCCCCCACACGACCTACAGAGCATGTTCCGCCGCCGGGGTTGTCCGCCTGGCTGCAGGGATCGCCGGCGGCGACCGACTGGCTCGCCATGCGCTCGGACGGGTGCTCGAAGGTGACGACCTCGCTCGGCGCCGTGCCAGGACGGCGTGGCCACCTTGGCTCGCCCCAGCGAGGACGGTGGAGGCGTTCCGCTCCCCCTGCCTCGAGGCCCACGGTCGGTTCCCCGCCGGATGGCCCGCCGTCCAGGACGAGCCGGATCGGCATCGAGCAGTCGTTCACGACCTCGACGGCGACCCCTGCGGCGCCGGGCAGGAGGGCTGGCGTAGCGTGGCGGGATGGGGCAGCGGGGGGCCGTTGGCGGGAGTCGGACCTTCCAGGGTGGGGTGTTCCGGCTCGTCTACTCGGCGGTGCTCGGGGTGACGGGCGTCGCCATCGGGGCGGTCGTGGCGCTCGCGATGGGTCAGATCCAGGGGCTGGCCCTGGCGTGCCTGGGGGTGGTGGCCCTGTTCGTCGCCGTGTGGACGCCGCACCGGGTGACGCTCGACGACACCGGCGTCGTCCTGCAGGCGGTCGCCCGGCGGGTGCACATCCCCTGGGACGACCTGGCGTCGGTCGCTCCCCCGTGGTGGGACGTCCGCCACGAGCTGCTCAAGTGGCGCCGCCGCCGAGGCCTCGGGGTCCTGACGCTGCAGGCCTTCCCCGAGCTGCACCGGCTCCTCGTCGAGGTCGAGCAGCGCTCGCCCGGCACCTCCGTGGCGTCCTGACCGCCTCGACAACCACCTCGACAACCACCTCGAACCTGCCCCCGGAACGGGGAGCCGGCTCCCCGTTCCGGGGGCAGGTTCGTGCAGAGGGGTGGGGCGGTCAGGCGTCCAGGTGGAACATCTCGGCGGGGACGCCCGGGACCTCGACGCTGCGCCAGATGCTCCGCCAGTTCGGCACCTCGTGGTAGCGGCGCAGCTCGGCGAGGCCCGCGAGCCAGCCGGCCCAACCGGGGTACGGCGGGTGCTCGACGTCGAAGCCGCTCTGCACGACCGTGAGCCGGGTCCGCCCCTCCGAGCCCTCCAGCTCCCAGGTGGTGGTCTCGCCGTCGGCGAACCGCAGCGTCGCCTTCTTGCCCGGCTCGAACTCGACGAACCGGGCGCCGCCCGGGTCGAGCTCGAAGCCGCCCATGGCGAACCGGCCGCCCACCTCGGGCTCGATGTCGACCTTGGCGCCGAACCACCGGCGGAAGTGCTCGGGGCGGGTCAGCGAGTCGAACACCGCCTCGGGCTCGGCGCCGATCACCACCGACGCCTGCAGCTCCCGGGCCGTGTAGTCGCACCGGGGCGTCAGCTCGCGTCCCGCGAGGTGGTCGGCGAGGTTCTCGAGGGCCAGCGACCAGAACGTCTGCAGCTCCCCGCGGGGCCCTGCCTTGTCGGACAGGACCTCCTCGAAGGTCGGCAGGTCGCTCTGGGTCAGCGTGAGCAGGGTCGCGCCGGCGATGTCGCCCTCGGCGGGCCCGAACGTGATCGCCACGGTCGTCTCGACCCCGCCGACGGTCCAGGCCAGGCGCAGCGAGCGCTCGTCGGCGTGCAGCACCCGCTGGCGGGGCTCGGCGCCGTCGGGCGTGGACGGGCCCCAGAACTCGTAGCGATCGGGCAGGTCGACCTCGGCGTGCTCGGTCAGCCACGAGCGGAGCGCGGCGGGGTCGGCGAGCGCGGCGTGGACCTCCTCGGGCGGCGCCGACAGCACCACGCGCAGGCGCAGGTCACTCTGCTCGGTCATCGGGGATCTCCTTCGTGTCGGTGTCGGACTCGGGATCGGCGCCGGTGTGGGGGTGGACGGCGCCGGCGTCCGCCTCGCCGGAGGCGGGAGACGCGTCGACGCCACCGTCGGGAACCGGGGGCGGGGCCGGGTAGCAGGCGACCGCCAGGCGGAAGGCGTCGCCCTCGGCGCCGCCGTACTTCGTGAACAGCCCCTGCAGCAGCTCCTGCAGCTCGGTGAGGAACGCCGGGCGCCGCTCGGGCGGGACCCGGATGTCGCCGGACACGCCGATCGACGGCAGGTCGGGCCGGGTGCGGTCGAGCGCGGCGACGTCGGCCTGCACCTCCTCCATCAGGTCGAGCAGGTAGCCGAGGCTCAGCCGGTCGCGGGTCTGGCGCAGCCCGATCCGGCCGACGAGCCGGGGCGACAGCCAGTACGACCGGGCGGTCGCCTGGTAGATGCCCTCGTGGATGCCGCGCACCCGGCGCTCGCTCACCTTGTGCACCAGGCCGGCGTCGGCCAGGCGCTTGACGTGGTAGTAGACCCGCTGCGGGGTCTGGTCGAGGTCGGCGGCCACCTCGGTGCACGACCGAGGCTCCGCGAGGCGGCGCAGGACCTCGATGCGCTGCGGCTTCAGCAGGGCTTCCGCCTGCTCGATCCGCTCCAGGTACACGACATCCCGCATGACAAAGAGAGTCTTTACGTAAAGACTCTCTTTGTC
>DATCLV010000054.1:0-3557 GCA_036563745.1 Acidimicrobiales bacterium
GTGGAGGATGTAGACGATCGGGATCCGGTGGGTGTCGGCGCACTCCTCGGCCGCTTGGGTCCAGGCAAGGTGCGACACCATGACGTCGGCCTCACAGGCGGCCTCGTCGAGGTCGCGGATGGGGCGGACGTCGACGCCCTCGAACTCGTAGCGGCTGGGGGTGGCGGTGACCACGACGGCCCGGTGGCCCCGCTGGGCGGTGTCGCGGAGCAGGTGGTGGGCCATCCACTCGGCGCCGGCGTTCTGGTGGGGCGGGTACCGGTCGAGGTAGGCGAGCACGTTGACCGGCCCCTCGACCGGGCGCGCCCGGGCGGCGAGCTGGGGGATCTTCATGCGCTGCGCCGGCCGGAACGGGTCGTGGGTTGAGCGGCGCCGCGACTTGATCTCTTCGGGTCGGGGCGGCCGAGGCTCGGCCCGCACCCGGTGCGCCCGGGTGCGGGTGGTCACCGGACCCTCCGGGCCCGCCGGCCAGCGAACCGGGGGACGATCATCCGGGCCGGCCCTTGGAGGCGGTGCGGGTTGAACGTGGCGATGAACGTGTCGACCTCGTAGACGCCGAACATGCCGTCGTCGAGGAACTCGAACTGGTCCATCACGGTCATCGTCACGCCCTCGCGGACGATGTTCTGGACCCGCTTGGGGAGCCGGCAGCTGCCTGTGCCGGCCCAGGACTTCGCCAGCTCGCAGGCCAGCACCTCCGCGGCCAGGACGCCGGCCTCGGGGACGGCGGTGCCCCACGTGTAGGTGACCTGCCACGTGTCCGGTTCGGTGGCGGGGAGGTCGAGCCGCTGCCGCCACGGCCAGCCGCCCGGCCGGGCGAGCCACTGGTCGTCGATCAGCGTCCAGTCGGTCGGCGCCAGCGGGGCGCCGTCGACGAGGATCTCCTTGACCTCGACCACCGGTCGGTTGGGGAGCCGCACGGCGTCGGGGGCCGCGCACCCGCAGGTGACCTCGAGCGACCCGCAGCCGCAGTCGATCGGCAGCAGGTCCCCATCGAGCGGGAGCGGCCGGCTGGACCCGTCCGGGTAGGCGAGCCACTGCTGCGCCCACCCGCGGGAGCACGGCCGCACCACGTCGGTGCACAGCCCGTGGAACTGGCGGCCCGACGCCGCGTACAGGAGCTCGGACGCGGCGCGGGCCGCCCGCTCGAGGCGCTCAGCCTCGATGTCGCAGCCGTCGCACGCCGAGATGTTCTCGGCCTCGATCCACGGGGCGCACAGCGGCACGAGGCCCGGCCCGGTTAGGCGGCGACCGTCTGGTAGCCGCAGCTGGCGGCCGGCTTGGCGTCGTCCAGCTGGTAGCCGAACGGCGAGTCGCCCACCTGCGTGGCGATCGGGTCGTCGGCGTAGCCGGTCCCGAAGCTGCTGTTCGGCTCGGCGATGCCGGTCAGCTGCACGGTGAGGAAGTTCTCGCCGTCGATGGACTGCTCGCCCATCTGCCAGGTCGTCTTGGGGAAGAAGTGGCGGAACCAGCCGGCCTGCGAGTTGAAGAGGCCGCGCTGGTTGTTGTTCCACATCTTCGACCAGACCTCGATGGCGACGCCGTCCTCGTTCACGGTCGAGGAGGTGGGGGCGAGCCAGCCGATCGTGTCGCCGGCCCCGGTGCCCTGGGTGATGACGGTGCCGCCGACGAGCAGCTCGATCAGCTCGGCGTCGAGGGTGCACAGGTTGAGCGTGAGGTCCACCGAGTCGGGGGCGTGCGGGCGCTCCCGGAAGGTGGCGCAGATCTCGCCGTTGCCCTTGCGCTGCTCGATCGTCTGCCGGTCCGGGTAGACGGGCGTGTAGCCCATCAGGATCGCGGCCTCGTACTCGTAGCGGGCGTCCGCCCCGGTCTCGACCTCCCCGTTCGAGGCGAGACGAAGGACGCGGATGTGGTCGACGTGCAGGAGGTTGGCGCAGGTGAGGTTGGCCATGGCTGGGGCCTCCGATCAGGGACAGGGGTGGTCGACGGGGACGGGTGCGGTCACGCCTCGGGCTCCGGGGTCATGTCGAGCTGGATGGCGAACTTGCAGCAGCCGTGGAACGCGGCCGCTGACCGCTCGGCCCGCACGGTCTCGGTGTTCACCGACCGGTCGACGTCCTCGATGACGTCGATGTCGCCGAGCAGGACCTGGACCATCGGCGTGGCGTAGGCCCACTGGTCGGCGGGCTCGGACAGGTCGGGGGCCGTCGGCAGGTCTTGGCCGGGGTCGCTGCGGGGGCCGCCGCCCGTGTAGCCGGAGCCGGCGACCACCACGTGCCCGTTCGGGGTCTGGTAGTGGCCGTTGACGAACTCGACCACGTCCAGGCCCACCCAGACGGCGAGCGTGTAGGGCGTGACGTGCACCATCCCCGGCTGGCCGTGGATGCAGCGGGTGAGCGCCTGGTCCAGCAGAGCGAGCCCGACCTCGGGGGCGACCGGGTCGCCGGAGGCGAGGACCTCGGCGGTGCCATCCGCGAGGTGCGGCCGGTCCTGGCCGTCGTCGTTCTCGTCGTCGGTCGCCTCGCCGGTCCAGAACGCCCGCTCGAGCTGGAACGACTGGACGGCGAGCAGGTGCCGGCGGGCCCGGCCCACGCGGTCACGGGACCGGTCGAGGGTCGAGCAGACGTCGGAGCCGACGATGACGACCGGCGTGTACTCGACCAGACCCGCGTTGTCGGCCGGGGCCTTCGGGGTCTCGGTGCGGCACACGAGGCTGTAGAGCAGCCCGTCGTCGCAGGTCTCCGGGTCGAACGCGAAGCCGTTCTCCCAGCCGCCGGGTCGGTCGCCCTCGTCGGGGCTGACCGGGGCGAGCGCGATGAGGCCGGTGGTCGCCTGCCGGTTCGGGGGCGCCGCCAGCGGGGTGGGGGGTCCGATCATCTACCGGCCGCCTCCCGTGGTGGGGTGTGACCCCGGCCCGGCGCCGCGGCGCGCCAGCTCCGCAGCCACCAGTGATGGATCCGGCCGGGCCGGGGTCACGGACGTGGTCATCGCCGGTCAGGACCCCGTGCCGCAGATGCTGGACAGGTCCTCGGTGCCGGAGACGGCACCCGACGGGCAGACCTCGACGTTGCCGGCGATCGCCTCGACACCGAAGGGGTGCACGGCCTCGAACGTCTCGGCGAACACCTCGAAGTCGTTCGTCGAGTTCAGCTCGCTGTCGCGCACGACACCCAGGTCGAGCTCACCGGCGTCCAGGTGGAGGAACGTCCCCTCGGGGTAGATGGCGTAGGGGATCTGGCTCGGCCAGTCGGCGAGCGGCTGGCTGTCGGCGGGGGCGTTCTGCACGACCAGGTCCGGGGACCAGGTGACGTTCAGGCTCCGCTCGGCGAAGAACCGCTGGATGACCTGCTCGGCCACCGCCATGTTCTCGACGAAGGACCCGCCAGGCATCGACCGGGCGATGTCGGTGCGCATCACGCCGAGGGCGATGTCGGGCAGGATCACCCGGAACGGGTAGTCGCGGAGCGTCCGGTGCCGGGTCCGCATGTTCCACGCCGCCAGATCCAGGTGGTTGAGCAGGTCCCGGGTGGCCGACAGCGTCGTCGTGGCCAGCGACACGTTCGCCGTGATCGACGAGTTGACGATCTGGTTGAACA
>DATCLV010000055.1:0-2159 GCA_036563745.1 Acidimicrobiales bacterium
GGTTCAACCACCGACGCCTCCACAGCCACCTCGGCATGACCCCACCCGCCGAGTTCGAAAACACCCACTACCGTCACACCCTCACAGCCACCCCGGCTGCGAGTCAGTAACCCGAGCCTCCATCAAACCCGGGGCGGTTCACTGTGGCAGTTTGTATTGGGTGGCCGAGGTCAAGAGCCTGGCTGACGCGAACCATGATCGCCAGCTCGACTGGGCGTCGGACAGGTGCTGCACTATCGCCTCCTGATGCGCCAGCGGCACGGACCCACCCACGCGGTCCTCGCTGTCGAGCGGGAGCCATCCAACGACTGGCAGGCGTTGTGTCAGGAGCTCGGCATCACGCTGACGTGGCCACCGCACTGGCCGCGCCCTTTGGACACGCTCGCACAGGCCTCCAAGTAACCCGCTCTTCGAGCGCGTGCCCACGCTCGGTCGGCGCCATCGGACGTTTCGGTGATGGCGAACAGAAGTGGTGAGCCTCGAACGCTGATCGAGGCTCACCACCGGGCGAACGAGGGTCAGAGGGCCCAGCAGTTCAGGTGGATCGGTTGGTGGCGGAGGGCGTCGCGGATGCCGTCGTAGACGGCGCCGTCGAGCACCAGGCCGAGGTGGCCCACGAAGCGGGCCGGGCACTGCGCCTGCACCAGGACGTTCGTGGCCCCGTCCTCCAGCATCGCCGTCCGGTACGGCACCGCCAGCTCGTCGTAGACCGTGTAGACGCTGGTGTAGCGGACGTCGCCGATCGTGTCGTCGCCGGCGTTGAGCTCGGCCAGGAACGACGACCCCGCCGCCATCTGCTGGCAGGCCACGAAGTCGAGGCAGTCACCGCCCCCGAACGCGGCGACCAGGTTGGCGACGACGGTCCCGTTGTTGGGCGACCCCAGCATGATCAGGCTGTCGACCTTGGCGGCACCGCCCTCGGCCTTCACGTACTGCCGCTCGACCAGCCCACCCTGGGAGTGGCCGATGAGGTCGACCTTGGTCGCCCCCGTCTCGGCCAGCACCCGGTCGACGAAGGTCGCCAGGTCGCGGCTGGTCCGGCGGATGTCGCCGGTCCCGAGGTCGGTCAGCACGAACGTGCTGACCCGGTACCCGTCGGCCCGCAGCCGGGCGGCGAGGACGTCGGTGACGAACGCCGGCGACAGCGTCCCGTTCACGATCACCACCGGATCCGGCGCCGGCGCGGCCCCCACCGCGCCCACCGACCCCACGCCGATGGCAGATGGCACGGTCACCGCAACCAGGGCGGTGCCGACCGCCCACAGCGCGGCCAATGCTCGTCGCAACATGTTCCCCCCTTGCGCACACGAACGACGGGTCCACCGTCACACCGTCGGCGGGGGAAGTGAAGTGTGCGTGGCCCCCGCGTTCGGCCCCGAACCCGGTGTCCCGTCACCCCTCGGCCGCCGGGGCGCCGCAGTCGGCCACGCTCGGCGCGCCCCGGTTCGGTCCCGGCCGCCCTGCGGCGCAAGGATGCGGAGGTGACCACCCACGAGAACGAGCTCACCGACGAGGTCGACCTCTGCGTGCCCGACGGGTCCCGGCTGAACCCGGCGGCCCGGGGCTGGTCCCGCCGGCCGCTGCACCGCGCCAACCTCCACGGGCAGCACGGCCGGAACAAGCGGTGGGACTACTGGGCGATCCTCGCCGGCGACCTCGTCCTGTCGTCGGTGTACGCCGACGTCGACCGGCTCGGCCTCGCCGACGTGTGGTGGGCCGACGTGCCGTCCGGGGCGACCGGCTGGGGCTTCGTGGCGACCAAGGGCGGCGAGGGCGTCGACCTGCCGGAGCGTCCCGGCACCTCGCCGCTGCGGATCGACCGGGACGGCTTCGCGCTCGCCATCGTCGACGACGACGAGGGCACCCGGCTCACCGCCGCCTGGACCGAGAAGGACGGCCGCCCCGGCCGCCTCGACGTGACGGTGGCGCTGCCCGCCGGGCACGAGTCGCTGAACGTCGTCATCCCCTGGGACGACGAGACCTTCAACTACACGTCCAAGCACCAGGCCCGCCCGGCGGTGGGGGAGCTGGTGGTCGGGGACCGGCGCTGGTCGATCGGCGCCGACGGCGACGCGTGGGGCGTGCTCGACGTCGGCCGGGGCCGCTGGCCGAGGGAGATCACCTGGAACTGGGGCGGTGGCGCGGGCCGGGCGCGCGCC
>DATCLV010000058.1:0-3966 GCA_036563745.1 Acidimicrobiales bacterium
GAACGGGCCCAGACAGGGCGTTACCAGGCGGTAGCCGACGGCACGTGGCCGCGGAGGATGCCCTGCTCAGGGGCACAGGGCGACACGGGATCGCAGGGGCCGGCAGTACGACCACGCGGCTCATAACCCGAAGGTCGCAGGTTCAAATCCTGCCCCCGCCACCAAGTAGAAGCAGGAAAGGCCCGGTCTCCCGACCGGGCCTCTTGCGTTCCCGGGACCTGCCACTTGAGATACGTCGACCGGGCCGCCGCCCCCGGACGGGCGTGGACGGATCTCGTACCCTCGTGGCGGCATGTCCTCCGATGGTGCCGCCCGCTTGCTGCCCGAGCAGCGCGCCCGCGTCCGCATCGACGCGATGCTGGAGGCCGCGGGCTGGGTGGTGCAGGACTACAGGGCGGTCAACCTCTACGCCGGCACCGGTGTCGCGGTCCGGGAGCTGGTGACCGAGGCGGGCGCGGCGGACTACGTGCTGTTCGTGGACCGCCAGGCGGTCGGGGTGATCGAGGCCAAGAAGCAGGGCACGACCCCTCAAGGACCTGTACCAGGCGTTGGAGGAACTTCGTCGTTGCCCTGGGCGACGACGTGACGAAGAAGGTCACGCAGGTCTACATCGCGTTCCGGCGGATCAAGAACTTCGCCTGCGTCGAGGTGCACCCCCAGTTGAAGAAGCTTGTCCTGTACCTCAAGGTCGACCCCGACTCGATTCCCCTGGAGGCGGGCTTCACCCGTGACGTCCGCTCCATCGGTCACTTCGGTACGGGCGATCTCGAGGTGACCGTGACCTCACTGGCGGATCTCGACCGAGCGAAGCCCCTCGTCGTCGCGAGCTACGAGTCGAGCTGAGTCGCGGCACACCGTCGCAGGCCCCGGCAGGAGGGGAGGCCGTCGGGGGCAGAGGGGTCAGGGGCCGAAGGTGCGGTCGTCGAGGGTCACCTGGGCTGAGGGGCCGAGGTCCTCGGCGTTCCGGCCGAGGGCGACCGTGTAGGTGCCGCCGGCGATGTGCCACCGCCCATCTCGGCCGTCGAAGCGGGCGAGCAGCCGGGGGTCGGCCGTCAGCGACACCCGTCGGGACCCACCGGGCTGGAGGTCGACCCGTTGGAAGCCGAGCAGGCGCCGGCGCGGGTCGCCGGCGGCGTCGGTCAGGTAGAGCTGGGGCACGTCGGCACCGGCTCGATCGCCGGTGTTGGTGACGGTGAAGCTGGCCGTGACCGTGTCGCCGCCGGTCACCTCCAGGTCGGCGTGGTCGAAGCTGGTGTAGCTGAGGCCGTGCCCGAACGCGTACATCGGCCGGGCGCCGGTCGTGGCGTGCCACCGGTAGCCGATCTCGGCGCCCTCGTCGTACTCGATCGTCACCGGGGTGCCCCACGGGGTGCCGAGCCCGGGCAGGTCCGGCCGAGGGGTCTGGTCGAGGCGCTCGGGGAACGTGATCGGCAGCCGGCCCGACGGGTTCACGGCGCCGGTGAGCACGTCGGCGATCGCCTGCGCGCCGGCCTGCCCCGGGTACCACGCCTGCACGATCGCGCCGACCTTGTCGCGCCACGGCATCGACACCGGGTTGCCGGTCTCGAGCACGACGATCGTGTTCGGGTTGGCGGTCGCCACCGCGTCGATGACGGCGTCCTGCCCCCACGGGAGCGACAGGTCGGCGCTGTCGAAGCCCTCGCCCTCGACCCGGATCCCGAAGGCGATCACCACGTCCGAGCGCCGCGCGGTCAGCGCCGCCTCCCCCGGTGTGTAACCGGGGTCGAAGTCGAACTGCGCCTGGGGGAGCGCCTGCTGCAGGCGTTCGAGCGGGGACGGCGGGAAGAGGAAGAGGTTGCGGTGCTTGCCCATGACGCCCGCGCCGCCGATCTTGATGGTGGCGGCGAACCCGCCGACCGGGTTGACCGCCCCCGAGCCGGTCCCGCTGACGATCCCCTGCTGGGCGTAGCCGCCGATCACGGCCACCTTGCACGGCGCATCGGTCGGCAGTGGGAGCGCGCCGGCGTTCTTCAGCAGCACGATCCCTTGGCGGGCGCCTTCGAGCGCGAGCTGGTCGTGCTGCGCCATGTCGACCTCGGGCGCCGGGCCCCACCGGTCGGCGCCCACGGCGAAGAGGGAGCGCAGGATGCGGCGCACCATGTCGGCCAGGCGCTCCCTGGGCAGCTCGCCCCGGGCGTAGGCCGCCCGGAGGTCGTCGGTGAACGGCTCGCGGCCCCACAGCAGCGTGTCGGCCTGGACCCCCGACTCCTGGTCGAGGCCCCGCAGCGCGAACTGCCACTCGGGCGTCGCGCCCCAGTCGGACATCACGTAGCCCTGGTAGCCCCACGCACCCTTGAGCACCTCGTTGATGAGGTCGCTCCCGCCGGCGTACTGCCCGTTGATCTTGTTGTAGCCGCTCATGATCGCCCCGGGCTGCGAGCGCTCGATGGCGATCTGGAAGGTGAGCAGGTCGGACTCGCGGTGCGCGTCGGGATCGATGATCGCGTCCAGCCAGTGACGGTTCGTCTCGTTGCAGTTGAGCGTGAAGTGCTTGAGCGTCGACACGACGCCCTGGCTCTGGATGCCGTTGACCTGCTCGGCCGCCAGCACCGCGCTCAGGTAGGGGTCCTCGGAGAAGTACTCGAAGTTGCGGCCGTTCCGGGGGTCGCGGGCCAGGTTGCACCCACCGGCGAGCTGCACGTTGAAGCCCCGGCGGCGCGCCTCGCGGCCGACCGCCTCGCCGAGCCGGCGCACCAGCTGGGGGTCGAAGGTGGCGCCCAGCGCGAGCAGCGCCGGGAACGCCGTGGCGCCCTCGTCGTCGGGCCGGTAGCCGGGGTTGGTCACGCCCATGCTGGCGTCGCTGCTCTGGATCGCCGGGATGCCCAGCCGCGGCACCCCCGGCGTGTACCCGGCGCTCATGTTGGTGACGTCCTCGGGGATGCGCGGGTCCCGCCCGCCGACGGCGCTCCCGGGGATGTGCCCCATGAGGCTGATGACCAGTGAGAACCGCTCGTCGTCGGTCAGCTGCGCCTCGACCTCGCGTGCCCGCTCGTCCGCGTCGTTCGGCGGCGATGTCGCCGTGTGGGTCGTTGATGCCATGCCCGTCCCTCCTCGTGGTCGCTGGACGGTGCCGTTGCGACCACCCGTAACCCGAAGGCCGGCGCGGCACATCCCCCGCCAAGGATGAGAAGGAGGAGCAGGAGCCGCCGCCCGGGCCGGGGATTGCAGGAATGCAAAGATCGGTGGTAGTTCTTGCAACCGTGCAAGGCGCCGCCCGGAAGGCCGAGCCCCACGCCGAGGCCGAGGTCGTCACGTTCCCGCTGCTCACCGAGCAGCTCCCGGACCCGCCGCCCGCGGCGCTCGACCCCGTCCTCGACGCGACGGTCGAGTGCATCTCCCGGCACGGCATGGCGAAGACGTCGCTGAGCGACATCGCCCGCGAGCTGGGGGTGGCGCCGAGCACCGTGTACCGGAAGGTCGGCTCGGTCGAGAACGCCGTCCAGCTCGTCATGGCCCGCGAGCGCCACCGCCTGCTGGAGCGGCTGCCCGAGGTGGTCAAGGGCGTGGAGGGCCCCCGGGTCATCACCGTCTTCCTCGCCGAGTGCATCGAGTCGACCCGGGCCAACCCGATGGTCGACAAGATCATGCGGGACGAGGTCGACTGGGTCGGCCGGCTGGCCACCCGGCGCCTCGAGGAGTCGTTCACCCGCACGGCCGAGCTGTCGGTGCCCCGGCTTGTCCAGGCCATGAAGGCGGGGTACGTGCGCGAGCAGGACCCGCTGGCGCTCGCCCACTGGATCGCCCGCATCACCTTCGCCTGCCTGCTGGCGCCGCCGCCCGGTGACCTGCTCGCCGCGCTCGACGCCCTCCTTCTGCCGGTCCTCGACCCGGCGCTGCTCCCGCCCGACCAGCTCCCGTCTGACCCGCTCCCGCCCGACCCGCGCTCAGCCGACCCGCGCTCGTCCGGTCCGCGTCGGTCCGACCGGCGCTCGTCCGACCCACCCC